>JAKCCP010000257.1 GCA_021841985.1 Pseudomonadota bacterium
CCTCGGGCTTGATCCCTGCATCATAAGTCATTTCCAAACCTCCAGTCGCGGTGAAATTTACCGCAGCCGGATGCCTCAGTTAACCGTGCCGCACCCCACCTCAGGGGGTCGCTATTGCACGCGATTTTACAGGCGGAGTCTGTCCAGCATCCCGAAAAAGGGAGCTGGAAGCCTCGGAAAGCCGAAAATTACCATGAATTTCAGGCGCCAGGCGACCCAACGCCGTTCGCTCGACAGCTGCAGGGGCAAAATTGCGCTGTTCAGAGGTTCCTTAGGGTTCTGCCATGGACAAGCCGGGGCTCCGCCTTTGCTGGGGTCTCAATCGCAAGACGGAGGTGAAATCCCGGGCCTTTTCCTGGCCCTCCCTCAAGCCGCTGCGCTCTCCTCGCGTGGCTCCGGACGGCGGGTGCGGAGCGAGCGGACACGCCTTGCGTCGGCGTCGACCACCAGGAACTCGATTCCCGAGGGGTGGCTGATCACCTCGCCGCGGGTGGGAACCCGCCCGGCGAGGGTGAAAACCAACCCGCCGACCGTGTCGATATCGGCCGCTCGTTCGTCCTCGGTCAGCACCGGGCCGAGCGTTGCCTCGAAATCCTCGACCGGCAGGCGGGCGTCGATTTCGAGCGTGCCGTCGGGCCGCTCGACCAGCAGGGGTTTCTGTTCGTCGTCATGTTCATCGGCGATGTCGCCGACGATGGTTTCGACCAGATCCTCGATGGTCACCAGCCCATCGATGCCGCCATATTCATCGACCACGAGCGCGAGGTGCATGCGCGCCTGGCGCATTTGCAGCAACAGATCGAGCACCGGGATTTGCGGCGCCACCAGCAGCGGGCGGCGGAGGATTTTTTCCAGGGAGAACGCCTCAGGCCGGTCCTGCGCGGCAAAGACGTCCTTGATATGGACCATGCCGACCACATCATCGAGCTGCTCGCGATAGACCGGGTAGCGCGAATGACCCTCGCGGCGGATCACCGCGAGGGCCTCGGAAAACCCGAGATCGACCGAGAGGGCAACGATATCGGCGCGCGGGATCATCACGTCGTCCGCCGTGGTGTCGCGCAGACGGAGCACATTGGCGATCAGCGCGCGCTCCTGGCGGTCGAGTTCGGGAGCGACGCCGGGCGTGGCCGGGGTCTGCGCCGCTTCTTCCACCAGCTCGGCGATCGAATCGCGAAGCGAATGCTCGATGCTACGCCGGCCGAGCAGCCCGCGCAGACGCAGCAGGAAGGGCGGCGGCATCGCCGTCATGCCCGTCGCCACGGATTGGGTACGCCGAGACGGCGGAGAATGCGCGCCTCCGCCATTTCCATGCGCCGCGCCTCTCCGGGGTGGTGGTGATGAAGCCCGGCGAGATGCAGCGCGCCATGCACCACGAGATGCGCGAGATGCTGCCCCAGCGGGCGCGCCTCTGCCGCCGCTTCGCGCCGTACGACGCCGAGCGCGAGCACGATTTCCCCGGCCTGCCCTGGGCCGGTGGGAGGGAAACTCAGCACGTTGGTTGGCTTGTTGCGGCCGCGATGGCGCGCGTTCAGCCGTTTCACGACACGATCATCGGCGAGTACGACCGCCCCCGCCCCCCCTGCGGCACGCGCGGCGCGGCGCACCAGGGCTTCGGCGCGGGGCACCAAGCGCCGCCAGGCGGGTTCGGCGATAATGATCGGGATCCCCGCCGCAGCGGGGCTAGGAGGTCGATCGCTGGGCATGACGTTGGTCATAGGCCGCGACGATCCGCGCGACCAGCGGATGGCGCACCACATCGCCATGCGTAAAACGCGCGATGCCGATGCCCTCCACCCCCTCAAGGGTTTCCAGCGCGTCGAATAGGCCGGATTTCTGCCCCAGCGGCAGGTCGATCTGGGTCGGATCGCCGGTGATCACCATGCGTGTGCCTTCACCCATGCGGGTGAGGAACATTTTCATCTGCACCGCCGTGGTGTTCTGCGCCTCGTCAAGAATGACGAAGGAGTGGGCGAGCGTGCGCCCGCGCATGAAGGCGAGCGGGGCGACCTCGATCTCCCCGCTCACCAGCCGCCGCGTCACCTGATCGGCGGGCATCATGTCGTGCAGCGCGTCATAGAGCGGGCGAAGATAGGGATCGACTTTTTCCTTCATGTCGCCGGGAAGAAATCCGAGTCTCTCGCCCGCCTCGACGGCGGGTCGCGAGAGCACGATGCGATCGACGCGCCCCGATTGCAACATGGCGACCGCTTGCGCCACGGCGAGATAGGTTTTTCCTGTCCCCGCCGGCCCGACGGCGAACACCGCCTCGGTATGGGCGAGCAATTCCATATAGCGCATCTGCCCGGCGCTGCGCGGCCCGACCGCGCCGCGCCGGGTGCGGATAGCCGGAAGATCGGCGAGCGGCAGGCGCGGATCGGTCTCGGGGGCGGCGAGCCGGATCGCCGCATCGACCTCCGAGGCGCCCACCGTCTCGCCGCGTTCGAGGCGAAGATAGAGACCGTTGAGCGCGGTTTTGGCCATCTCCACCCGCTCTGGCACGCCGCTGATCGCCACCCGATTGCCGCGACAGGAAAGCCGCACATTGAGACCCTGCTCCAGGCGCACCAGATGCCGGTCATGCTCCCCGAGCAACAGCGGGAGCAGCGCGTTGTCGGCGAAGTTGAGGGTGACGGCGCGATCGGCGACGCCGCGTGCGAGCGGCGAGACGGAAAGATGGCTCAAGCCCTGGCGAACTCCTCTGGCGCGGGGTGCAGGCGGCCGGCGAGCGAATTCGCGCCGGCGGCGGTAATGACGACATCGACCTCGCGGCCGATCAGTGCGGCCGGGCCGTTTAGATGGACCGGCTGAAAATAGGGGCTACGGCCGCCGATCTGGCCTTCATGCCGGCCGCGCCCGGTGATCAGCACCGGCAGGATGCGGCCGATGGTGGCGGCGTTGAAATCGCGCTGCTGCGTGCCGAGAGCCTCCTGCAAGGTCGCCAGCCGCGCCGCCTTCTCGGCCTCCGGCACCTGGTTCGGTGCCGTGGCGGCAGGTGTGCCGGGGCGGGGGGAGTATTTGAAGCTGAACGCCTGGGCAAAGCCCGTGGCGCGGATCAGCGCCAGGGTCGCGGCGAAATCCGCCGCACTCTCGCCGGGGTAGCCGACGATGAAATCCGACGACAGCGCGAGATCCCCGCGCGCCGCGCGCAACCGCTCGATCAGGCGTAGATAATCGGCCGCCCGGTGCCGCCGGTTCATCGCCGCCAGAATCCGATCGGACCCCGATTGCACCGGCAAATGCAGGAATGGCGCCAGCGCCGGCACCCGCGCGTGGGCGGCGATGAGGTCATCCGTCATGTCCGAGGGGTGCGAGGTGGTGTAGCGGATGCGGGTCAGCGCGGGGATTTCGCCAAGGGCTGCGATCAGCCGCGCCAACCCCCAGACCCCGCCATCGACCCCTTCGCCATGCCAGGCGTTGACGTTCTGGCCGAGCAGCACGATCTCGCGGACGCCGCGCGCGACCAAGCGGCGCGCCTCGGCGAGGATGGAAACCGCCGGGCGGGAAACCTCGGCGCCCCTGGTATAGGGCACAACGCAGAAGCTGCAGAATTTGTCGCAGCCCTCCTGGACGGAGAGAAACGCCGAAACCCCGGCCGGTGACGCCGAGGCGGCCTCGGGGAGATGGTCGAACTTGCTCTCGGGCGGGAACTCGGTATCGATCACCGCGCCCCCTGCGCGCGCTGCCCGCGCCACCATTTCCGGCAGCCGATGATAGGTCTGCGGCCCGAGGACGATATCGACATAGGGTGCGCGGCGGAGGATTTCCTCGCCCTCGGCCTGCGCGACACAGCCGGCAACCGCGAGAACCATCCGTCCGCCAGCCCTGGCGCGCGCCTCCTTGAGAGACCGCAGCCGACCGAGTTCGGAGAAAACTTTTTCGGTCGCGTGCTCGCGGATATGGCAGGTGTTGAGAATGACCATGTCCGCGCCATCCGCCGCCGCGGCTGGCGCGTAGCCGAGCGGGGCCAGCACATCCGCCATGCGGGCGCTGTCATAGGCATTCATCTGACAGCCCCAGGTGATGACGTGCAAGCCCAGGCGTGGCCGCGCCGCTGGCGCGGAGACTGGGTTCAGGGTGCTCATCGCAATCCTTCCTTCCTCCCCCATCCGGTGCGGGCCGGGCGGAGGAATGGGAGGAATGCCAGCCGCGGCTGAGCGGTCAAGCGCAAGGCCGCGTATCAACCCCTTTTTCCATGGACCCATTCTGAGCCGAACCAACACGGCTCTGTCAAGCGACAACCGCGTGACGCTCGACCGTGACGGGTTGAGGCAAAGCCCCTGGCTCTGCCCTAACCCGTGGCGGCGAACTCGATATGGCGGATAAAGGTCATGCGGCCCTTGTCGTTGCGCACCACATTATAACCGTGCAGACCGTCGCCATTGGCGTCGAAATTATACGCGCCCTCGGCGCCGGCATAGCCATGGATGGCGAGGATGGCGGCGCGCACCTTGCCCGGATCGGTGGTGCCGGCGTCGTTGATGGCGTGCGCCAAAATATGCATCCCGTCATAGGTCCAGCCGTTGTCCGGGCTGGCACCGCCATAGGCGCGACGATAGGCTTCGGCGAAGGCTTTTGCCGTGGGGCTCGCGTCCTCGTTGAAATCGGCGACGCCATAGGTGCCGAACAGCGCTGAGCCGGCGAGGTGCAGCGTCACTGGGGAGGCAATCGAGGGTGAGCCGACCCAGGGGATATTGAGGCCGAGCTGGCGCACCTGGCGGGCGAACACCGCCTGATCGGGCTCGAAGGTGAAGTAGCTGCCCATGATCTCGGCCCCTGCGCCGCGCACGGCGAGCACGACGGGGGTGAAATCTGGCTGCTGGTTGGCGTAGCCCTGGGTCAAAACCGGGGTCACGCCAAGCCCGGCAAGGGAGGCAACGAGGGCCTTCATCCCGTTCGAGCCGAAGGCGTCGGTCGAATAGACCACCGCCCATTTGCGCTTTTTCAGCTCGTTTACCCCGAAATCGGCGATCACCCGGGCCGAGTAGAGATCGTTCGGGCGGCAGCGGAACAGCCAGGGGTTGCCGCTATGGGTGAGCGTCGGGTCGGTGCCGCCGAACATCACCGGGCGCGCGGTCCTGGCGATATCGGGGGCCATCGCCTGCATCTGGGTCGAGCGGATGGAGCCGATGAAGCCCACGCAGTCGCCGCGATTGGCAAGCCGGCTGAAGGCCAGCACGGCGCCAGGATTGGTCGTTTGGTCGTCCTCGACGACGAGTTCGAGCGGCCGACCGAGCACGCCACCTTTGGCGTTGACCTCGTCCATCGCCAGGCGCGCGCTATTGAGTTGGATGCGACCGGGCTCGGCGGCGGGGCCGGTGAGCGGGGAGACCATGCCGATCTTGAAGGTTTCGGCGGCCTGGAGCGAAGGGGCGGCGAGCAGGCTCGCGGCGCTCGCGAGCACGGCGCGGCGGGAGAGGCGCATGACGTTCTTCCTCCGATCGGTTTATTTTCGCCGAACATCTCACATGTGCCGTGCGATTGACAGCGGACAATCGTCGGGAGAGCCTCCAAACCGAGGAAACGCCATGCCAGCCGATCGCCGATTGTCAGACCTGCTTGCCGCTCCGGGATTGCTTACCCTGCCCGGCGTCTATGACGGGATTTCCGCGCGCCTCGCTGAATGCGCGGGCTTCTCCGCGCTCTACATGACCGGCTATGGTGTCACCGCCTCGGCGCTTGGCCTCCCCGATGCCGGTCTCGCGAGCGCCACCGACATGCTCGATCGCGTGCGCATGCTGGCGGAGACCGTCTCGCTGCCCTTTATCGCCGATGGCGATACCGGCTATGGCGGTCTCCTCAATGTCGACCGCACGGTGCGCCGCTACGCCGCCGCGGGCGCCAGCGGCATCCAGATCGAGGATCAGGAATTTCCCAAGAAATGCGGTCACACGCCGCGCCGGCGCATCGTGCCGATCCAGGAAGCCGAGCGCCGCGTCCGGGTCGCGGTGGCGGCGCGGCCGACGCGGGATTTTCTTATTGTCGCACGCACCGATGCGCTTGGTGTCGCCGGAATCGAGGAGGCGCTGCGCCGGGGCGAGCGGTTTCTCCATGCCGGGGCCGATATCCTGTTCATCGAGAGCCCCGAGAGGCTTGAAGATTTGCGCCGTATCGGCGCCACCTTCCGCGGCGCAAATCTTCTCGCCAATCTCGTCGAGGGCGGCCGCACGCCGCTGCTCGCACCGAGCGAACTCAGCGCCCTCGGCTTCAAGATAGCGCTCTATCCCGCAACCGGGTTTCTCGCCGCGGCCGAGGCGCTGGCGCGAGCCTATGGCGCACTCAAGGCATGCGGTGAGAGCACAGGGCTTGCGCTTTATTCCTTTGACGCCATGAACCGGCTCATGGGATTTCCCCAAGTGTACGAATTCGAGCAGCACTGGGCATCCGAGCAGCACTGGGCCGAGAGGGAGGAAAAGCCATGAACGGAGATCGCATCGCGGTGGTGACGGGAGCGGGGAGCGGCGTCGGCCGGGCCGCTTCCCTGGCGCTCGTCGAGGCGGGCTGGCGCGTCGTGCTCGTTGGGCGCCGGCGCGCGGCGCTCGAAGAGACCGCGCGGCGCGCCGCTGTCGGCAAGACGGTGGTGATGCCCGCCGATGTCGCCGATCCCGCCCAGGTCACGGCGTTGTTCGCAGCGATCGAGCGGGAATGCGGCCGGCTCGATCTCCTCTTCAACAATGCCGGGGTGAGCGCGCCGGGCGTGCTGCTCGAAGACCTTGCTTTCGAGGACTGGCAGCGGGTGGTCACGATCAACCTCACCGGCTCGTTCCTCTGCGCCCAGGCGGCGTTTCGCGTGATGAAGGCGCAGACCCCGCGGGGTGGGCGCATCATCAATAACGGCTCGATCTCGGCGCATGCGCCCCGGCCCAATTCGGTGGCCTATACGGCGACCAAGCACGCCATCACCGGCCTCACCAAATCGCTCTCGCTCGATGGCCGTAAATACGACATCGCCTGCGGCCAGATCGATATCGGCAACGCCGAGACCGAAATGGCCGCGCGGATGAAAAACGGCGTGCCGCAGGCGGATGGCCGGATCGTTGCCGAACCGCTGATGGATGTCGCCAATGTCGGCCGCTCGATCGCCTTCATGGCGAGCCTCTCGCTCGAGGCGAATATCCAGTTTCTCACCGTAATGGCAACCAAGATGCCGTTTGTCGGGCGCGGCTGAGAGTTTGAAAAAGAATGTCCCGGCGCCCCGGAATCGATCAGAAAAAATCAATTTTTCAGGGGCGGCCTTTTCAAGTTCGATTGATTTTCAGGCGCCAAGGTAAGGGGCTCCACCCCCGGCCGTATTTCGGTGAGATAGCTAGCCGAGGCGGCGGAAGCCGGGGACGTCGGGTGGGGCCGCGAGGTCTTCGGCGATGCTATCGACGCGCGCGAGCAAGGGTCCGCGGCGGCAGGCGCGGAGCAGTTCCTCGACCGCCGCCGGATCACCCGCGACCAGCGCCTCGACCGCGCCCTCCGGGGTGTTGCGCACCCAGCCGGCAAGACCGAGCCGCGTCGCTTCCGCCACCATCCAGTCGCGATAGCCGACGCCATGGACGCGGCCCTCGATGATCAGCCGTTTGGCACTCACGCCTCTTCCTCCCGCGCCAAACCAAGAAACCGGGCGGCTTCGGCGATCTCGCAGCCGATCCGCGCCCGCCGCGCCCGCGCCGCGCGGTCGAGGCCCCAGATTTCCGCCTGGAAATCGCTGTCCAGCTCGGCCAGATCATGCGCCGCGGCAGCCGGAAGCGCCTCCAGGGCCACCGCCAGCCCG
Organism: Pseudomonadota bacterium; assembly: GCA_021841985.1. The sequence goes on from JAKCCP010000257.1 coordinate 7,760, forward strand.
AGCACCAGGCTGCCCAGCGCCGGCACCATCACGCCAAGGGCGGCGAGCGTCTCGGCATCCTGGGCGACGAGCGTGGCCTCCAGTGCCGCCAGGCTGGCGGGTGGCTGGGCAATCGGCATTAGCCCGGCCGTCACCGCGAGCGGCGCATCGAGCGCGCCGGCCGCCCAGTCCAGCCAGGGCTGCCAAAGGGCTTCCTGACGCCGCGCCAACGTCGCCGGCGCTTCGGCGCGGTAGCAGAGCAGGTCGCTCGCGCCGTAGCGCGCGAGCGCGGCGATGGTGGGTGCGGGATCGGGCGCGATGCGGTTGCGTGCCGTGCCCGCGAGCCGGGTCAACGGCAGATCATCGGGGGAAAATTCCTCGCCGAGCGCCCGCCATTCCGCCGCCACCGCCTCCGCCACGCGGCGGCGCGGCAGCAGCAACGCCGCGCCATCGGCCAGACGCATCTGCCGCCCATCGAGGCAGAGCGTAAAGCCCTCCGCCAGCGCGGCGAGCGAGATTTCGTTCCAGAACCGGCGCATCGCCCCTCGCTTATATCATTTCACCAGGCCGCGCAGCAGATCATGGAGTGAAAGCCCCTTGTCCGGCTTGCGCGGACCCGGCTCGGGGCCGGCCCGGCCGTCGCGCGCCAGCGCCAGCGCCGGCCGGCAGGGCTGGGCGGCGAGCGCGCCATCCTGCTGCTGCTCATCGGGAACCGGTTGCGGATCGTCGATCGCGCCATCGAGCCGGATCGGCACCACCAGCGCGTTGCCGCCGATTCGTACCGAGGGCGCGAGCTGGAGCGCGAGGGTTCCGGCGGCGAGATCGAGCGTGCCCGCGGCGCCAAGATCGAGCCGCGAGGTTTGCAGCAGCCCGGCCCGCAAGCTGGCATGGCCGTCGCTGAGGTCGGCGCGGAGCGCGAAACAGCGAAGCGCGGTCTTTCCCTCGCCCGCGAGCGCCAGCGGCGGGATATGCGCCCGGCGCAGCATTTTCGCGAGCGGCAGCAGCAGCAGGCGATTGTCAAGCTCGGCATTCACCGCGGCGATCCCGAATTTGCCCGAGAGCGTGGCGAGCAGCGCCCGCATCGTCTCCCCGCGCGCCGCGAGATCGGCGAAGGCTTCGAGCGTGCCGGCATTATCGGCTGGCCAGTGGAACGCCGCGGCGAGCGGGCCAAGCGCGAGCGCCGGGGCGGTCGCGCGAAAATGCACCAGTGGCGGCGCGGATATGGCATCGAGGGTGAGGGAGAGCGTTGCTGGGCCGCCTGGCAGCACGAGGCGGGCCGGATCGATGGCCAGTTTTCCCTCGCGCAGCACCGCATGCAGCGCGATATCGCGATAGACGGCGCCGCTCTCGATGACTTCGCGGAGGACGAAGGTGACATCGCCTTCGGCGGCGCCGAGCGCGGCAAAAGGCAGGTTTTGATCGCGCCAGTCCTTTTGATCGCGCCAGTCCTGTTGCGGCGGTGCCGCGCCCGTTGCCGGCGCTACGCCCTCGGGTAGCGTCGCCGCGTGCGGGCGGCGCGGCAGGGCGTGGCGAATGGCATCGAGATCGAGCCGCTGGCTCGACACCTTGCCGCTGAACCCGGGATGGGGGCCAAGGCTGAGCGTGCCGTCGAGCGCCACATCGCCTTGCGCCGCCACGATCCGCACCGCCGAAAGGGCCATGGCCGGGCCGGGCAGGCGCGCGATCATGCCGGTGACGCTGAAGGGAATGCCGGCATAGATCGCATCGAGCGTGACATCGCTGGCGCGCGGGCCGGGCCAGGCCGGAAGATCGAGTTCGATGAGCGCGAGGCTGTGGCGCGGATCCACGCCGATTATCTGGCTGTTGGTGAGCCGCAGCGCTTTTAGTCGGATCCGCCAGGGCCGCACCGGGCGCGGCGTGGCCGGGGCAGCGGGCGCCGCTTGCTGGGCCGCGGCCAGAGGGGGGGCGGCGGCCGGCGTTGCCGTTGCCGCGGGATGGAGTGTCGCCCGATCGAGGGTGAGCCGCTCGACGACGATCTCGCGGCGCGAAAACAAGGGGGCGAGCGCGATCTCGGCGGTGAGATGGCGCGCGGTGAGGCGGCCGTCGCGGTTGCTCAGCGTCACGTCCTCGGCGATCAGTCGCGGCCGTGTGCTCACCACCAGCCGGAGTGGCCCCTCGAGCGCGATGCGCTGGCGCCCGCCGCGCTCGACCAGGGTGACGATCAATGGCTTGAGCCGCTCCGGCACGACGCGCACCGCGACCAGCGCCGCCGCCGCGCCGAGCAGCGGCAGGGCAATGACCAAAACGAGCAAGAGCCATCCCAGGCGGCGCATGCCGCTCATTCCCGTCGCGGCGCGGCCGGTGCCGGCGCGCTGAAGCCGAGGCGGGCGAAGGTTTCCGCCATGTGGGCAGGCAGCTTCGCCTCGATCACCAAGATCCCGCCCCCAGGATGGGGCAGCGCCAGACGACGGGCGTGCAGGTGCAGGCGCTCGGAAAATCCCTCGACCCATCCCGCGCCATCCTCGCCGGCGTATTTCGTCTCGCCCAGGATCGGCGCCCCGAGGGCTGAGCAATGCACGCGGAGCTGATGCGTCCGCCCGGTGAGCGGGGTGAGTTCGAGCCAGGAAAAACGTTTTCCCGCATGGTCGCGAACGACATAATCGGTGATCGCGCGCACCGCCCCGGGATCACCCGGCGCGGCGGCGGTGCGGGCGCCCTTCGCGCCTCGGAGGCGCAAGAGTGGCAGGTCGATCCGGCCCTCGCCGGGGATGGGCCGGCCGAGCACCACCGCCCAATAGGTTTTTTCCATCGCGCGCTCGCGAAAGGCGCGCGCGAGCGTGGCGGCAACGCCAGGGCTGCGCGCCAGCAGCAGCACGCCCGAGGTGTCCTGATCGAGCCGATGGACGAGCCGCAGCCGCTCGCCCCCCGCGCCGCGCAGCGCATCGAGCATGCCATCAAGATGGCGGATGATCCCCGGCCCGCCTTGCACCGGCAGGCCGGGCGGCTTGTCGAGCGCGATCAGGGCGTCGTCCTCGTAGAGAATCTGGCGGGCGAGCAGGGCGGCGGCGGTGGGGTCGGGTCGCGGCGGCGGCGCGGTTTCGTTGGATGTGGGCAAGGGCGGGATGCGGACATTCTGGCCCGCTAGCAGCCTTGTCGCCGCCGCCACCCGGTGGCCATCGACGCGCACCTGCCCGGTGCGGCAGAGTTTTTCGATCCGCCCCTGGGTGAGACCGGGAAAATGCCGGCGCAGCCAGCGATCGAGGCGGATTTCCGCCTCGTCGGCGGTGACAATCTGGAGTGCCGCGCTCATCCGCCGCGCTCCTGCCGCAGATTTTCCCATTTGGCGAGGCGCTCGGCGATGGCGCGCTCGGCGCCGCGCCCAGCCGGGCGATAGAACGAAGGCCGCGCCATGCCCTCGGGGAAGTAGTTCTGGCCGGAAAACGCCTCCGGCGCCTGGTGGTCATAGGCGTAGCCGGTGCCGTAACCGAGATCCTTCATCAATCGGGTCGGCGCGTTGAGGATATGGGCGGGCGGCATCAGGCTCCCGGTGGCGCGCGCCGCCGCCATCGCGGCGCCAAAAGCGGTATAGACGGCGTTCGATTTCGGCGCGGTCGCGAGGTGGACGACGACCTCGGCGAGCGCCAGTTCGCCCTCGGGACTGCCCATGCGCTCAAAAACCTCCCAGCCGGCGAGCGCCAGCGGCAAAGCGGCGGGGTCGGCGAGCCCGACATCCTCGGCGGCGAAGCGCGTCAGGCGGCGGGCGATGTAGCGCGGATCCTCGCCGCCTACCAGCATGCGCGCGAACCAGTAGAGTGCGGCGTCGGGGTCGGAGCCGCGCAGCGATTTATGCAAGGCCGAGATGAGATTGTAGTGCTCCTCGCGGTCCTTGTCATAGAGGGCGGCGCGGCGGGCGAGGAGGGCCGCGAGTCGGGCGGCGCCAAGCGGCGCGGTATCGCCCGGCAGGGCGAAAAGCTGTTCGGCCATGTTGAGCAGGTAGCGGCCATCACCGTCGGCCATGGCGCGCAAGGCCGCGCGGCCATCGGCATCAAGCGGCAGCGCCCGGCCAGTCTCGGCCTCGGCACGGGCGGCGAGGGCCTCGAGCGCGGCATCGTCGAGCCGGCGCAGCACCAGCACCTGGCAGCGCGAGAGCAGCGCCGCATTCAGCGCGAAGGAGGGGTTTTCCGTGGTCGCGCCGATCAGCACCACCGTGCCGTCCTCGACCACGGGGAGGAAGGCGTCCTGTTGGGCGCGGTTGAAGCGGTGGATTTCATCGACGAAGAGCAGCGTGCCGGCCCCGCTCCGCCGCCGCCGCTGCGCCTCCTCGAAAATCCGCTTGAGTTCGGCGACCCCCGAGAACACTGCGGAAATCTGCTGGAACTCCAGCCCCGCTTGCGCGGCGAGCAGGCGGGCAAGGGTGGTTTTGCCCACGCCCGGCGGTCCCCAGAAGATGAGCGAGGCGAGCGAGCCCTGGGCGAGCATGCGCGAAAGCGCGCCTTCGGCCCCGAGCAGGGGATCCTGCCCGAGCACGTCTTCCAGCCGTTTGGGGCGCAGCCGGTCCGCGAGCGGGCGTGGTTTCCCCCTCGGTACCTGGGCCGGTACCTGGGCCGGGGCTGGTTCAGGGCCGAACAGATCTTCTATCGGGGTGCGGGCCACGCCCGGCTTTGTAGCCAAGCCGGCGTGCCAGGGCTATGGCCGACTGCGGTCCATGGGGGTCTCTTCATCGGCGAGGTCGATCCAGGAGAGATGGCCGCCCTTGCCGGCGCCGGTGTCGAGAAACACCGCCCGCCCGCCGGAGGCGCCCGCGAGAACATAGGGCCGGCCATCGCGGCTGCGCCGGTCATGGCCGCAATAGACGGTGAGGCCGGGGGGAATGCGATCGACCCAGTGTAAACTCCGCTCGGGAAAGCCATCCGCCTGCATTCGCCCCGTCGGCTCGCCATAGAGCGCGCGGCCGAGCAGCCCGGCGATGCGCCCGGCGCCGAGCGGGATTTCGCCGGGCGGCGGGGTTTCCAGCATGGCGGTGTGGAACCCGGCATGGACGAAGAACCGCGTCCCCTGGCGGAGCCAGGCCGGTGCTCGGCGGATCGCCGCCAGCGCCGCCGCGCCGAGGTCGCTATCGAGCCCGGCGAGCGTTGCCGCCAGCACCGGATCGGGGCGCAACCGGTGCCCGGCGAGCGCGCGGGCGAGGCGGAGATCGTGGTTACCGAGCAGAAACAGCCCGTGCCCCGCGGCGAGCACGCCCAGCATCGCGCGCAGAACTGCGGCACTTTCCGCGCCGTAATCAACAAGATCGCCAAGTTGGATGATAAAATGGTCGGTGGCGATGGCGTGGGCAAAAGCGCGGGCGTCACCATGCACGTCGCCGATGACACGCAGTTTTGCCGCGCGCGGGATCATGCCGTGCTCGCGCGCGGTCGCGCCTGACAGGGCCGCGGCGCCAGAGGCTCAGCGATGCGGCGGGGCTCCCTCATGCCGTGGGCCGCGGTAAATTCCCGAACGCCGCGAGCGCCCGGGCCCGCCCGCTGGCGAGATCGACGATCGGCGTCGGGTAGGTTGCGCCCAGTGCCACGCCAGCGGCCTTGAGCATCGCCAGCGGCGCCTCCCAGGGCGCATGGAGGAGTGCGGCGGGGAGTTGCGCGAGTTCGGGGACGAAGCGGCGGACATAGGCGCCGTCGGGGTCGAATTTCCGGCCCTGCAGCACCGGGTTGAAAATCCGGAAATAGGGCGCGGCATCGGCCCCGCTGCCGGCAACCCACTGCCAGTTCGCGGCGTTCGCGGCGAGATCGGCATCGACCAGCGTATCCCAGAACCACGCCTCGCCCTGCTGCCAGGGAATGAGCAGGTGCTTGACCAGGAAGGAAGCGGTGATCATCCGCACCCGGTTATGCATCCAGCCGCAGCGCCAGAGCTGGCGCATGCCGGCATCGACGATCGGGATGCCGGTTTCGCCCCGCTGCCAGGCGACAAGCCCGGCCGGGTCGTTGCGCCAGGGCATGGCGGCGAATTCGCTGCGCAAGGGGCGCTCGGGCAGGCGCGGATGATGCCAGAGGAGGTAGGCGGAAAATTCCCGCCAGAGCAGCTCGTTGAGAAAGCTTAAGAGGGGTTTCCCCCCCACGGGCGCGGCGCGCGCGGCGGCGCGCCAGACCTGGCGCGGCGAGATCTCGCCCCAGTGGAGATGGGGCGAGAGCATCGAGGTGCTGGCATGGCCGGGGATGTCGCGGGCGCGGTCATAGACGGCGAGCGCCCCGGCGAGGAATTCCCCGAGCCGCAGCGTGGCGCCGGCTTCGCCCGGCTGCCAGGTTTCGCGCAGGCCGCCGGCCCAATCCGGCAGCTCGGGCCGGAGACCCCAATCGGCGAGATCGTCGGAGGCCAGGGGTTTGGCGCCGCAGAGCCGGGTCGGTGCCGCGATCGGCGCATCAGCGACCCCGATCGCGTGGCAGGCGCGGGAGAACGGGGTAAAAACCCCGAAAGCGCCGCCCGCTTGCGTGCGCACTCTGGTGGGGTCAAAGAGCAGCCTGGTGTTGTGGCGGTGCAGCACGACACCAAGCGCGCCGAGTTCGCCCGCTAGGTCGTCGGTGACGCCGCGCAGCCACGGCTCGAGCGGCTCACCGCAATGGATTTCCCCCGCCCCGCTCTCGGCGGCGAGGCGCAGGATCTCGTGACGCAGATTTCCGCGGCGGAGGATCAGCGCGGCGCCACGCGCCGCCAGATCACGCCGGAGCGCATCGAGGCTGCCATGCAGCCACCAGCGGCTTGCCCCTCCGAGCGCCCAAGCGCCGGGCGCGCTGTCGTCGAGAACGAAGGCCACCACAAGCGGCCGGCCGGAGGCCGCCGCCGCCGCCAGCGCTGGCTGGTCGGTCAGGCGCAGATCCTGCCAGAGCCACACCAAGGCCGGCGTTGCGCCCGTTCCCTCGCGGCCCGACTTTGCCAATTCCACGCCTCCATTTCCCGCCGCTACATCCCCCGAAGTGGTGGCCGCACGGGGTTTGCCATCCCCTGTCTCACCGGGACGTGGGGTTTACGCATATCAGGCGGTTTTGGCCGCGGGCGGGGGGAATGCCGGGCTAGCAGCCGATCGCGGCGTCGAGCCAGAGCTGGCGCGGGGTCGCGTTGCGCGCGGCGTGCAGGATGGCTCGCACCTCGGCGATCGCCTCGGGCAGCGCCGCGTTGACCACGATATGGTCGAACTCCCGGCAATGGCTGATTTCGCTGCGCGCCGCCGCCATGCGGCGGGCGATTTCGGCAGGCGCGTCGCCGCGCGCGGCCAGCCGCGCCGCAAGCTCGTCAAGGCGCGGGGGCAGGACAAACGCCCCCACGACATCGCCGGGCAGGGCAGCACGCAACTGCCGGAAGCCCTGCCAGTCGATATCGAACAGCACGTCCTCGCCGCGCGCCAGCGCGGCCATCACCGGCGCCCGTGGCGTGCCGTAGCGCTGGCCGAAGACCTCGGCCCATTCCAAGAGCGAGCCTTCGGCGATCATTGCGGCGAAAGCCTCCGGTGCGCGGAAGAAATAATCGACGCCATCGCGCTCGGCCCCGCGCGGGGCGCGGGTGGTGGCGCTGATCGAGAGGTGCAGAGCGGGTTCGGCGGCGAGCAGGGCCCGGGAAATCGAGGTTTTCCCGGCACCCGAAGGGGCCGCGAGAACGAGGCAGAGGCCACGGCGGGGGCGGGGTTGCGTCATTCGATATTCTGCACCTGTTCGCGCAATTGTTCGATGCATGCCTTGAGCCGCAGTCCGAGTGCGGTGAGGGCGGCGGTGGCGGATTTACTACAGAGCGTATTGGCCTCGCGCTGGAATTCCTGGATGAGAAAATCGAAGCGCCGGCCGATGGCGCCCGGTTCCCCGAGCAAGGCGCGGGCGGCGGTGAGATGGCTCTCCAGCCGGTCGAGTTCCTCGCGCACATCGGCGCGCGTTGCGAGCAGCGCGACTTCCTGGGCGAGCCGTTCTTCCGAAAGCGCGCCGCAACCAGCCTCGGCGAGCAGGGCGGTGAGCTGTTCGACGAGCCGGGCGCGCTGGGCGGCGGGCTGGGCAAGGGCGGCGGCGCGGGCAGCCTCGTGCAGGGCGGCGATTTCGTCGAGCAGGCTGGCAAGCACGGCGCCCAACCTCGCCCCTTCGGCGCGCCGCGCCGCATTCAGCGCGGCGAGGGCGGCGGCGAAGCCGGCGCCGATCGCCTCGGCCTCGGGGTCGTCGAGGCCCGCGCGCTCATCGGCGGCGCGCAGCACGCCGGGCAGCGCCAGCAGCGCCTCGGCGCGGGGCGGCGGGCAGCCGGGAATCCGGCGCGCGAGATCGAGGGCGAGCGCCAGCGCCGCCTCCAGTGCGGCGCCATCCGGCTCGAGGCGCGGGCGGGTTTCGCGGCGCAAGGTGAGCGTTGCCATGACATTGCCGCGCCGCAACACCTTGCCCGCCGCCTCGCGCAGCCGAGGTTCCAGCGCGTCGCAACCGGGGGGCAGGCGGAAGCGCAGATCGAGCCCGCGCCCATTGACTCCGCGCAGTTCCCACAAAAAGTCGAGCGTGCCGGCGCTGCCCGCGCTCTGGGCAAAACCGGTCATCGAGGTGATGGTGGTATCCATGGCCGCGTTCTATAGCCGAGCCGCGTGCGGGAAAGAAAATCGATCGGAGGGGGGATGGCGAATTTCGACCGGGTGCTGATCACCGGCGCTTCCTCGGGGCTCGGCGCGGGGCTGGCGCGGGCGCTGGCGCGGCCCGGCGCGGTGCTGCATCTCGCCGGGCGCGACGCGGGGCGGTTGGCTACCGTCGCGCAAGCCTGCGCGCGCGCCGGGGCCGAGATCGTGCCGCGGTTGATCGATGTGCGCAACGAGGCGGCAATGGCGGAGTGGATCGCCGGCGCTGGGCGGCTCGATCTGGTCGTCGCCAATGCCGGGATTTCCGCCGGTACCAGCGACGCGGCAGGCGCGCCCGCGCTGGAGAGCGCGGCGCAGACGCGAGCGATTTTCGCCACCGATCTGGCGGGGATGCTCAACACGGCGCTCCCCGCGCTGGCGGTCATGGCGGGCCAGCCGGCGGATGCGAGCGGCCTCCGCGGGCGGATCGCGGTGGTGGCCTCGCTCGCCGCCTTCGTCGCCTCGCCCGGCGCGCCGAGCTATTGCGCCGCCAAGGCGGCGGCCGATACCTGGACCGTCGCCACCGCGCCGGCGGCGCGCCGGCTCGGCATCGGGCTCACCAGCCTCTGCCCCGGTTTTGTCGCAACCCCGATGACGGCGGCCAATCGTTTCCCGATGCCGGGGTTGATGACAGCGGATCGGGCGGCGCGGATCATGCTGCGCGGGATTGCGCGCGGGCGGGTGCGCGTGGCATTTCCCTGGCATATCGCGCTCGGCGCCCGCCTTGCCGCGCTGTTGCCGACGCCGCTGGCGCTCCGGCTGCTGGCCCTCAGCCCCGGCAAGATCGCCTTCGGGGCGCCATCGCCATATTGAGAGGAAACCAGAATGACACTTCCGCTTCCCACATCCCAGCCCGCCGGCGTCCATCATTTCCGACTCGGCGATTTCGTGATTAGCACCATCAACGACGGCTATCTCGAAGTGACGCTCGATGTCATGGTGAATATCCCGCGCGCCGAGGCGGAGGCGCTACAGGCGGCCGGCTTCCGCCGTGCGCCGCCGCGCATCACCTTCAACGCTTTTCTGGTCAATGATGGCAAATCCCTCACCCTGATCGATACCGGCTGCGGCACCGTGGGCGGCCCGGCGGCGGGCGCCTTGGGGCGCCATCTCGCCGCTCTCGGCGTGGCCCCGGAGGCGATCAAGACGATCCTCATCACCCATATGCATATCGATCACATCTCCGGCCTCGTCGATGGCGCGGGCAAGCCGGTGTTCCCGGCGGCGGAAGTGGTCGCGCATGAGGACGAGGCGAAATTCTGGCTCGGTGAGCCGCCGCCGGGCGCGTCCGAGGGGCTGGTCGAGGCCTTCGCCATCGCCAAGCGGGGCGTCGGGCCCTATCGCGAGCGCCTGCGCACGGTGAAAGGCGGCGAGGTCGCGCCCGGCATCACCCTCCACCCCGCGCCCGGCCACACCCCCGGCCATTCCGGCTATCGGGTGGATTCGGGTCGGGAGAGCCTGCTGATCTGGGGCGATATCGTGCACATGCCGGGCGTGCAGTTCGCCAATCCCACCGCCGGGATGGCCTTCGATGCCGACGCCGCGCAGGCCGAGGCGACGCGGCGACGGATTTTCGCGATGGCGGCGAGCGAGCGGCTGCGGATTGCCGGCATGCATCTCGATTTTCCCGCCTGCGGCCATGTCGCCCGCGCGGGCAGCGGCTACGCCTTCATCCCCGAGGTTTGGTCTCCGCATCCGTAACCCCGACGGCCATGCTTTGCGCCCGTTGGGAGGGATTTGTCCGGCGCGCCGACCAGGCCCGCTTTCTACCCGCGCCGGGCGAGCAGCCAGCGCTCGAACCAGCCGAGGGTGGCGTTGATGGTGACGCCGGCGATGCCGAGCAGGACGAGGGCCGCGAACATGCGCGGAATTTGCAGCCGGTAGCCGGCCTCGATCAGGCGGTAGGCGAGGCCGGTCGCGAAGCCGCCGGAGCCGGCGACGAATTCCGCCACCACCGCGCCGACCAGCGAGAGCCCGCCCGAGATGCGCAGCCCGGCGAGGAAAAAAGGCAGCGCCGAGGGCAGCCGCAGCAGCCAGAGGATCTGTCCCGAACTCGCCCCATTGAGGCGGAAAAGATCGAGAAACTCCGGCGCGACGGCGGCCAATCCGGCGGCGGTGCTGGAAAACACCGGAAAGAAGGCGACGATGGTGGCGCAGACTACCAGCGCCGCGAAGGGATTGCCGACCCAGACGATGATCAAGGGGGCGATGGCGACGATCGGTGTCACTTGCAGCGCCACCGCCCAGGGCTGGATCGCGGCGCGGGCGAGCGGGCTCGCGGCGATGGCGAGCGCGAGGGCCACGCCGAGCGTGGTCGCCGCGATCATCGCCGTGAAGGTGACGGCGAGCGTCGCCGCGAGTGCGGCGAGCAGCCCGAAGGGATCATCGAGGAAGGCAGCGATGATCGCGAGCGGGCCGGGCACCAGATAGGCCGGCACGTCGAGAAGACGCACCAGGCCTTCCCAAAGCGCCAGGAAGAGCAGGCCAAAAAGTGTCGGCGCGAGGCGTGTCATGCGGTTTGCAGTGCCGCCATGCGCGCCGTGATAGCGGCGACCAGCGCGGCATAGGCGGGATCGAAGCGCCGCGCCGCGCCGGGGGCGAGATCGGCCGCGAGTTCGCCGGCGATGCGTCCCGGGCGCGGGGTCATCAGCACGATGCGGCGGGCGAGGAAGGCGGCCTCGTAGATCGAGTGGGTGACGAAGACCACGGTGCAGCCGATATCCTGCCAGAGTGCGAGCAATTCCGTCTGCAACTGGTGGCGGGTGAATTCGTCGAGAGCGGCGAAAGGCTCATCCATCAGCAGCAGTTTCGGCCGGGTGATGAGGGCGCGCGCGATCGCGACCCGCATGCGCATGCCCCCCGAGAGCTGGCGCGGCCGGGCGGTGGCGAACGCCGTGAGCCCGACCCTTGCCAACGCCGCCTCGATGCGGGGCCGGGCATGCGCGCGCGCCACACCGCGCAGGCGCAAAGGCAGATAGACGTTATCGGCGGCACTCGCCCAGGGCAGCAGGGTCGCATCCTGGAAGACGACGCCGACCTCCCCCGGCTGGGGCGGCGCGCCGTGCCAGGAGAGCGTGCCGCTATCGGGTTGGTCGAGCCCGGCGAGCAGGCGCAGCAGCGTCGATTTGCCGCAGCCCGAGGGGCCGAGCAGGGCCACGAAATCGCCCGCGGCGATGCTGAGCGAGACCGCGCGCAGCGCCTCCAGCCCGCTTTTGAAGCGGCGTCCAACATTCAAGAGCTCAAGCAAGGGTTAGAGCCTGAAAATCGATCGAACTTGAAAAAGCATAGCCTCTGGAAACATTGGTTTTTCCCCGTTGATTGCGGGGCAAGAGGGCATGCTTTTTCAAACTCTCAGGGTGTTTTCGCGCGCATGTTGAGCCCGACGCCCTGATTGACGAAGCGCAGCGTGTAGGCGGCGCGCCAGTCCATATCCTTGGGATAGAGCCCGGCCTGCCGCATGCTCTGGTAGAATTCCAGCCAGCGCGCGGCGCTCATGGCGCCGATGCCGAGTTTTTCGGTATCGCCCTGATCGACGATGCCGTGCTGCTTCAGGACATTGCGGCCGTAATCGATCAGCGCCGCCGTCATCTCGGGGTTTTCCTTGCGGATCAGGGCGTTGCCCGGCGTTGGATTGCCGTAGAGATAGGAATACCAGCCCTCGATCGAGGCGTTGAGGAAGCGCTGCACGAGATCGGGTTTTTGTTCGGTGAGCTTGCGGCTGGTCGAGATCAGGCTGCCATAGCCCGCGAAACCGGCATCGGCGATCAGCAGCACCACTGGCTTTTCCCCGCTCGCCTCTGCGATGGAGAAGGGTTCGGAGCCGAGATAGCCCTCCTGAACCGCCGATTTGTCGTGCAGGAAAGGCGCGAGGTTGAAGGTATAGGGGCGGATCTGGCTGTCGCTGTAGCCGAATTTCACCTTGAGGAAATTCCACCATCCGGCGCGCGTATCGGCGCCGATCATGATCGGCTGGCCGCGCAATTGAGAAAAACTGTCATGGCCCTGGCCGGGATGGGCGATGAGGACGGAGGGGTCTTTCTGGAACATCGCGGCAACCGCGAGGAAGGGGAGTTTCTGTTGCACGAAGTTGAGCGCGATGAAACTGTTCGACGAGATGGTGAAATCGAGTTTTCCGGCCAGCAGCAATTGCGCCTGATTGACCTGCGGCCCGCCTTGGCGGATGGCGACATCGAGCCCGTGACGTTGGTAGATGCCGGTCGCCAGCGCCTGATAATAGCCGCCATATTCGGCCTCGGCCTTCCAGTCGAGCCCGAAATTGACATGGTCCGCAGCGTGCGCCGCGCGCGCGTGGGCGATCGCGCCGATCAGCGCCAGCGCGCTCGCAAAACCCACGGCCCGCCACAAACTCATTCTTCCCATGACCCGCCCCTCGCCGGTTGCCCAAGTCAACGCCCAGGGCAAGTCTGCCATAGCCGGCGCGATCAGGGAAGAAAGCCTCGCGCGGGGGGCCACGAGGGGTCTGTGACGGTCTCACCCGGCGCTTTTCAGCATGACCACCAGAGGATCGCCCTCGTTCACCACCGCTTCCTCGGCGACGAGAATGGCGCCGATGGTGCCGGCTTCGGGAGCGGTGACGGGGATTTCCATTTTCATCGATTCGAGCAGCAGCAAGGTCTCGCCCGCCGCGACAAACTGTCCCTCGGCGACCAGCACGCGCCAGACGGAAGCGTTGAGGTCCGAGAAAATTTTGAGATGATCGGGAGGAAGGCTTGCCGGCATGATCGGGATCCTTGCGGCGAAAATCGGTGAGACGAACGGGCGCGGGTTCAGGGGCGGATGGCGAAATGGGTCGGGCCCGGCGTCAGCAGCGGCCCGGCGAGATCGGCGAATTCACAAAGCAGGCGCCGCGTGTCGCGCGGATCGATGATTTCCTCGACCCAGAAACTCTCGGCGGTGCGGAAGGGCGAGCGCAGCTTGTTGAGCCGCGTCTCGATCTCGCCGCGTCGCGCCTCGGGGTCGGGCGCGGCGTCAAGCTCGGCGCGGTAGGCCGCCTCGATTCCGCCTTCGAGTGGGAGCGATCCCCAGCGCGCGGAGGGCCAGGCGTAGCGCAGCGAGAGCCGACCGGCCGGCTGATGGATGGCGCCGGCGACACCAAAGGCATTGCGCAGGATGACGCTACACCACGGCACGCTGCATTGGTTGATCGCCGCCATTGCGCGCACGCCATGGCGGATTGTCGCCGTCTTTTCCGCCTCCAGCCCGATCATGAAGCCGGGGCAATCGACAAGATGCACGACCGGCAAATGAAAAACCTCGGCGAGATCGACGAGGCGGACGATTTTCTGGCACGCCTCCGCGGTCCACGACCCACCATAATGATAGGGATCGCCTGCCATGACGGCGACGGGGCGGCCATGCAAGCGCGCAAGTCCGGTGATGATTGGACGGCCGAAGAACATGCCCGTTTCGAAGAAACTGCCGTGATCGACCAATGTCTCGATGATCGGGCGCATTTTGTAGACTTTGCGCGGATCGCGTGGGATGGCCTCCATCAAGGCCTCGTCGCGGCGGGCCGGATCGTCGGCGCAGGCCATCACCAGCGGCACTTCGAAAACCGAACTTGGCAGGTAAGAAAGGAAGCGCCGAGCGCGCGCGAACGCTTCTTCCTCGGTCTCGACGGCATCGTCGACGGCGCCACTCCGGGTTTGGATTTGCCAGCCGCCCAGCTCCTGTTTTCCCAAGGTCTGGCCAAGGCGGGCGACCACGGGAGGGCCGGCGACAAACATTGCCGACGATTTCGTCATGACAGAATAATGACTAGCCGCGAGCTTGGCGGCGCCAAGGCCGGCAACCGAGCCCAGTCCGAGCGCCACCACCGGCACCAACGCCATGTTCGCGGTAGCATAGTAAAAGCCGAGCGCTGAGCCGACGCCGCCTGGCAGGTTGGCGCGCCCGGTGGTTTCGATCGTCTTGACCGAGCCACCGCCGCCCGAGCCCTCAATGATGCGCAGGATCGGCAGGCGGAACTCGCTGGCCATACGTTCGGCAAGCAAGGGTTTTTCACGGATGGTGGCATCGGCCGAGCCGCCGCGCACGGTGAAGTCATCGCCCACCACCACGACCGGCCGGCCATCGACGCTGCCGCGGCCCATCACGCAATTCGAGGGAATGAAGGACAGCAGATCATTGTTGTCGTCGTAGCGCGCCTTGCCGGCGATGGCGCCGATCTCGTGAAAACTTCCGCGATCGAGGAGATGTAAAATGCGCGCACGCACATCGAGCCGCCCGGCTTGGTGCTGACGCGCGACTTTTTCCGCCCCGCCGAGTGCTTGCGCCAGCGCCTCGCGCCGGCGCAATTCATCAAGCTCCGGCTGCCAGTTCATGCCCGACCTCCCGCTTTACACGTATCATTTGGCTTGATCTTCAAGACAGGCGAGCCGGGTGGCAAGATCGCGCAGCAATGGCGCGACTTCACGGGCGAGCCGTTCGCGATCGTATTCCGCCGCCAGCACGCCCGCGACAAGCACCATTGTCGCCCCATAGGCGGGAAAAAACACCGGCACGCCGACGCCGTTGATATAGGGGTTCCACGCACCGCACGAAATGACGTAGCCGTCGCGCGCGAAGAGGTCCCGATAATCGTCGAGCCAGGCGCTGAGCGCGCGCCCCGCCGCGGCGTCGCGCGCCGTCAGTGAAGCCAGCAGGTTTTCTTGCGCGGCTTGCGGTTGGGCGATGATCCAGGCGCGCCCGGCGGCAGTCTCAGCGAGCGGCACGCGCGAGCCGATGGTGGAGTGCAGGCTGAGCACATGCGCGGCCCTGGCATAGTCGAGATAGACCATCTCCAGCCCATCACGCGCGGCAAGCCCGATCGTGCCGGACACGAGGGCGGCAACCTCGGCGAGGCAGCCACGGATCACCCGGCGCAGCTCCAGCCCTCGCAGCGCCGTGCTGGCAAAAGTCAGCGCGCCGATGCCGAGACGATAGCCGTCGCCGTGGCGCACGCGCGCGAGATGGCCGGTGCGGAGCAAGGTATGGGTAAGACGCGCGATGGTGGATTTCGCGAGACCAGTGCGTGCGGCGATCTGGTGATTGCCGAGCACCGCCTCGGCGCCATCGAAGCTGTGCAAAATGGCGAGGGCGCGCGCCACGGCGTTCACGAATTCGCGATCATGAGGCTTTTCCATCGGTGTGGCATTGCCGCGGGATTGCCCGGGTGATGTGGCGCGTAAGGACTGAGGCGTCATGTGATGCGCCGTGCGGCGCAAATCTCCCTGATCTGAGGTGGGCGTCTTCCGGCATTCCGCCAAGCGGAACATAATTCCGCTTGGCGGTGGCGCAGTTTAGGTTTATTCTAGTGGATGAGACAAGCCTTAAAAAAACCCCTTTGATGCGAAAATGCCGCCATGAGGGGTGAAAAAATCATAAGGTCGGGAGAAACGGGTGCCAGAAGCCCTCGCCGGAATACGCATCCTCGAATGCGGTGATCTGCCAGCCGCTGGCTATAGCGCGCGGCTCTTCGCCGATTTCGGCGCTGAGGTGACGAAGATCATACCCGTGAACCACGCGGTGGCGGACGGGGATTATGCTCGAGCCGCCGAGGCTTTTCTCAATTTCGGCAAACGACGGGTGATCGCGGCCGATGGTGTGCCTGGCGGCTTTGACCTCTGTTTTGCGGGTGCACTTGATCGCGCCGCACTCGCCGCACTCGCACATGCGCCGCCCGCGCCGGTTCTCATCGATGTCACTTGGTTTGGCCGTAGCGGTCCCTATGCCGAGTTTCGCGGCAGCGATCTCGTCTGCCGTGCGCTCGCTGGTCTCGTTCAGCCGGCTGGCCCGGTGGAGGGACCGCCGCTCGCCATCGCGGACTTCCAGGCCGCGATCGTCGGCGGCCTCGTTGCTTTTTCGGCCGCCCTCGCGGCGTTGCTGGCGGGCGCGGCAGGCGAGACACGAATTGTCGAAGTCAATGTTCAGGAAGCGGCGATCGCGCTTGCCGAATTGCAGACCGCGGATTCCTGGATGCAGGGGGTGCGGCAGCCGCGCATCGGGCGTAACCGTTTCACCCCGACCTATCCGCTCGGCATCTATCGTGCCGCCGATGGCTGGATTGGTGTGACATTAGTGACGCCGGCGCAGTGGGCCACGTTCTGCCGGTTGCTCGGGCTCGAGGATCTCGCGAACGATCCCACTCTCGTCACCGGCGCTGAGCGATTGGCGCAGGCGGCGCGGCTTGAGGCGCGCTTCGTGCCCAAGCTTGCCGAAAAGCCCGCCGCTTATTGGTGTGCCGAAGGCCGAGCACAGCGATTGCCCATCGTTGCGGTGCCGACGTTGGAGGGGCTCCTGGCCGATCCCGCGCTGGTCGCGCGCGGTGCGATCGTGCCGATCCATGATGCTGACGGCACGTCTTTTCTTGGCCCAGGCTCGCCACTCCGGCTTTGTGCGACGCCGCCACGCCGCGGCGGTCGCGTGAGCGGGATCGAACCCGCAACGCTGCGCCCCGGCATGGCGACGACAACCGCCGCGCATCCGGCGGCGCCACTGGCGAATATGACCATCATCGATCTCTCGATGGGCTGGGCGGGGCCGCTCGCCAGCCGCATGCTGGCCGATCTCGGAGCTGAGGTGATCAAGGTCGAGGCCTGCCGCTACCCCGACTGGTGGCGCGGCGTCGATCATCGCCCCGCTGTCTTTGCCGAGCGGCGTTACGAAAAAACCGGGCGCTTCAATGCTCTTAACCGTAACAAGCGCGGCATCACCCTCGATCTCACCACCGCCGAGGGCGTGGCGCTCATCAAGCGCCTAGTCGCCAAAGCCGATGTGGTCATCGAAAATTACGCCGCCGATGTGCTGCCGAAACTCGGGCTCGACTATGCGGCGCTGCGCGCCGTCAATCCCTCGCTGGTGATGCTCTCGATGTGCGCGTTCGGCGCCGACAGCGACCGGCGCGATCTACGCGCCTATGGGTCCACGCTGGAGCAGGCTTCGGGTTTGCCAACACTCCTGCCCGCTGCGGATGCCTCGCCGACGATGAGCCATATCGCCTATGGCGATGCCATCGGCGGTCTCAACGGCGCGAGCGCCGTGCTGGTAGCGCTCCGCCATCGCGCTGCAACCGGTGAGGGGCAATGGATAGATCTTGGCCAGGTGGAATGTTTGCTGCCACATCTCGCGCCCTGGCTCATGGGCGCGAGCCGGGGGATGGAAGTGCCGCGCGCGGCCAACCTGCATCCCGTGCAGGCGCCGCACGGACTGTTTCGCAGCGCCGGGGACGATGCATGGCTTGCGCTCAGCATTGTCGATAACGCGATGTGGCGGGCCTGCGCCAAGGTGATCGGCCGCCCAGATCTTGCCGCGCTGGCGTTGTCGGCGCGACGCGCGCGCGCGGCAGAACTTGAAGCCGCGATCAGCGCTTGGACGGCACGACGCGACGCCGATGCCGCCATGGCTGAGTTGCAGCACGCGGGCGTTGCCGCCGGCGTTGCGCGCGCGCCTTTCGATCTCTTCACCGATCCCCATCTCGTTGCGCGCGGCTTTTGGCAATGGATCGAGCGGGCATGGATCGGACGTTTTCCCCAAGCCTCGCTGCCGATCCGCGAACACGGCGCCCCGTTGCCCGTGCGGCAGCCGGCGCCGACGTTGGGCGCCGATACCGAAGCCGTGCTCCGCGAAAAACTCGGTATCGATGACGCCCACCTCGCATTGCTGCGAGCGCGCAAGATCATCGGTGCAGAAGCCTTGCCGCCTCGCCCCCGCGCGGCTCGAGAGAATGTGGGATGACGCCGCCGCTCCTCTCGCTCGTGGGGCTTGGTGTCCGGCTGGGGCCGGTGGCGCTGACACGCGATGTCACGTTCGATATCGCATCCGGAGAACGCGTCGGGCTGATCGGCGAAAGCGGCTGTGGCAAGAGCATCACCGGACTTGCACTGCTGGGCCTGTTGCCGCCCGGCGCGCGCCGCGAAGGCCGGGCGCTGTTTGACGGGCGCGATCTCCCGGCTTGCGATGAGGCGGCTTGGCGCCGCATTCGCGGGCGCGATATCGCAATGGTGTTTCAGGAGCCGATGACGGCGCTCGATCCTGTCTTTACGGTCGGCGAGCAGATTGCCGAGACGCTGCGCACACACCGGCGGCTATCACGGCGGGCTGCGCGCGAGCAGGCGGTCGAGATGCTCGATACGGTGGGTATTCCGGCGCCGATCCAGTGCTTTTCCGCCTATCCCCACGAACTCTCCGGCGGCATGCGCCAGCGTGCGCTGATTGCGATCGCGCTCTGCTGTGCGCCGCGTCTCCTGATCGCCGATGAACCGACCACTGCGCTCGATGTTACGGTACAAGCGCAAATCCTCGATTTGCTCTTTGATCTCGCCGAGCGCGAGGGCACCGCGCTCTTGCTCATCAGCCACGATCTCGGCGTCGTCGCCGATCTTTGCACACGCATTCTTACCATGTATGCGGGCGAGATTGTCGAGGACGGGCCGACCGAAGCGCTGCTATGCCGCCCGCGACATCCTTACAGTGCCGGTCTGATGCGCGCGATGCCGCGCCTTGCGCCGCGGAAATCGCGGCTTGCCGCCATTCCTGGCCGCGTGCCGCAGCCGGGCGCCATGCCGCAAGGATGCAGATTTGCCCCGCGGTGTGATTTTCGCACGACAGCATGCGCTCTCCCGCCGCCGCTCGCCCCTGCGCGGGGGCACAAGGCGCGCTGCGCCCGGCAGGGTGAGATTGTCTTGAGCGGTGCCATATGAGGTCTGGCCCGCTTGTGGACGGAGTGTTACCTATCCTGGCGGCGGAAAATGTCGCCGTGCATTTTCCGCTCGGTCGGCGTGGCGAGACGCTGAAGGCGGTCGATGGCGTGAGCTTCACGGTTGCCCGCGGCGAGATTTTTGGTCTGATTGGCGAGTCTGGTTCGGGCAAATCCACGCTGGGCCGCGCAGTGGTCTGCATCCAGCGCCTCTCGGGCGGCATTCTGCGCCATGGCGAGCTGGAGCCCTTCAGGTTGCCGCGATTAGCGTTGCGCCGGCATCGCCGTCGCTTCCAGATGGTTTTTCAGGATCCGCACGCCGCACTCAATCCGCGCCGGACCATTGGTGCGAGCCTCCGCGAGCCGCTCGATATCGCGGGCGAGGGAACGCCCGCGACGCGCGCGGCGCGGGTTGCCTCTCTGCTCGATGCGGTTGAGTTGCCAGTCTCGCTGTTGCGCTCGCATCCGCACGAACTTTCGGGCGGGCAGAAGCAGCGGGTGAATATTGCCCGCGCGCTGGTGCTCGCGCCGACGCTGCTGGTGTGCGATGAAATCGTCTCCGCGCTCGACCCTTCAGTACAGGCTGGCATTCTCAATCTGCTCGTCGATCTGCAACGGCAGTTTAATCTGAGCCTGATTTTCATTACCCATGATCTCGGTGTTGTGGGCCATATCAGTGACCGCATCGCGGTAATGTATCTCGGCCGACTGATGGAACTTGGCCCGGCCGAGGCGCTGATGGCAGCGCCGCTACATCCCTATACGGCGGCTCTCCTCGCCGCCGAGCCACGTCTTGCAACATCCGCGCGATCAAGACGGCAGGCGCTCGCGGGCGAGATGCCGAGCCCCGTCGCCCCGCCTTCGGGCTGTCGCTTCCGCACCCGCTGCAGCAAGGCTGATGCCCGCTGCGCGGCCGAGCCACCGGCATGGCGTGAGCTTGCGCCGGGTCATTTTGTAGCCTGCCATTACGCCAAGTCGCCGCAGCCCCTAGCAGCAACAAAGGAAGGATGATTATGATGTCGGTCGGACGGAGAGTGGTTTTGGGTGGGGCTGCGGCGGCACTCGCTTCAGCGCGCTTGCGGCGCGCCGAGGCGGAGGCACCCAAGCAAGGCGGCGTGCTTCGGGTTTCGGCCTATGGGGATATCACATCGTTCGATCCGGCGACCGGGCGCTCAGGCGAGGACCACGTTCAGCTCTATCCGCTCTATGACACGCTGATCGATTATGATTTCACGACGCTAACCGCTCGCCCCCGCCTCGCGACCGTATGGAATTTCATTGATCCTAAAACGCTCGTTCTTGATCTCCGTCCCGGCGTGCTGTTCCATGACGGTACGGCGTGCGATGCGGCGGCGGTGAAATACAATCTCGATCGCGTGCGCAGCTATGCGCGTTCCAATATCAAGGCTGATGTCGATGCCCTCGATACGGTTGAGGCACGCGGCACACAGCAGGTCGTGCTGCACCTCAAGCGGCCCGATACCGCCTTGCCTCTCGTACTCTCCGATCGTGCTGGGATGATGGTTTCGCCTACCGCGTTCGAGAAGTATGGAGAAGCATTCGATCGTAATCCGGTCGGTGCCGGAGCAATGCGTTTCGTTGAGTGGCGTGATAAGGACCGCACCGTCTATGCCCGCAACGACAAATACTGGCAACCCGGTCGCCCCTATCTCGACGGTATCCGCTTTGCCCTGATCTCGGATTTGCAGACTGGCCTGCGTTCGGTAATGACTGGCGAGAATGATTTCATCTATGCGCTGACACCCCAGCAAATGATGCTCGCGCGCCGCGCTCGCGATCTCGTCACCTCAGCCTCTCCGACCTTGTTCTGCCAGTTGCTGTTTTTTAATTATGGCCGTGGGCCGATGGCTGACGCGCGGGTTCGCCAAGCGATCAATTATGCGATTGATCGCAAGGCATTTGATCAAGCCTCCGCGCTGGATCTCTATCAGATCGCCGAGATGCTTTTGCCTAAAGAGCACTGGGCGTACGATGCCTAGATCGGAAGGCACTATCCGCATGATCCGGCACGCGCCCGTGCGCTGCTTGCTGAGGCCGGACATCGCGACGGCATCACTCTTGATCTGATGGCGTATAACGATCAAGCATCGCAGCAGCGCGCCGAGATTTTGATCGAGCAAATGAAGGCGGGTGGCATTACCTTGCGCATGAAAAGCGGCGCCTTGCCGGAGATCACCGGCCAGTTTTTCTCGGGAAAAATCGGCGATATGCTGCTCGCGGCCTGGACTGGCCGACCCGATCCATCGCTCAGCTACGCGCTGATGTTCGGCAAGAACGGCTATTTCAATCCGGGCGGCGCAGAGATGCCGGGGCTTGAGGACGCGCTCGCGGCGACACGTGTGAGCGAGGCGCTCGATGTCCGCAAAACAGCATTCGCGACGGTGCAGAAGATCGTCATCGATAACGCGCTTTGCGCACCGCTTCTATTCCAATCGCAACTAGTGGCGCACAACACGAAAGTGCAGGGCTGGCAGCCGACATTGCTCGGTAAGCCGCGGTTTGATGATGTCTTTCTGAGCGGCTGAATTCGATGCGGGGCGCATGGCGTGAATTCGGTCAGCGGGCGGCGGCGATGCTGCCGGCGGCGCTTTTGGCGACGCTTTTGGTATTCGCTTTGCTGCATCTCGTGCCCGGCGACCCGGCAGTGACGCTGGCCGGGGAAAACGCCTCCGCTGCGCGTATCAGTGAGATTCGTCACCTGACCGGTCTTGATCGCCCGCTCGCGGTGCAGTATCTCGTCTGGCTCAATGGCGTGCTGCATGGGGATCTTTCGCGCTCGCTGCTGTCCGGCATGCCGGTTGCGCAGGCAATCGCCGAAAAGCTGCCGCTCAGCCTGTTTATCGTGGTTCTGGCGATGGCCTTCGCGCTGGTTCTTGGCGTCCCTCTCGGCATTCTCGCCGCGACACATACCGGCTCGATCATTGATGGCGTGGTTTCGGGGTTTGCCGCGCTCGGGGTGGCACTGCCAAACTTCTGGCTGGCGATGATATTGGTTGCGTTGTTTGCGATCGATCTGCATTGGCTGCCGGCGACCGGCGCGGTGCCTTTGCGCGACAATCCCACACAAGCGTTGCGCCATGCCATACTGCCGGCCATGGCGTTGGCGGCAGGCGGAATGGCGGAAGTTGCGCGCCAGGTGCGCGGCGCGCTAACTGTCGTGCTGCGCGCGCCTTTCGTGCGTACTTTGCATGCCAAGGGATTGTCGGGAGCGGCGATCGTCTGGCGGCACGGGATTAGGAATATCGCGGCACTTCTGTTGACCCTGCTCGCTTTGCTGTTCAACCGGACGCTTGGTGCGACCGTCGTGATCGAGACGGTGTTTGCTATCCCAGGGATCGGCAGCACGATGGTCGATGCCGCGGTCGGCAAGGATTTTCCAATGGTTCAAGGCGTTGTGCTGGTGATGGCGCTGTTGGTTATCATGAGCAACCTACTCGTTGATCTTGTCATCGGCTGGATCGATCCGCGTGGGCGCCGATCGGTTGGGCCATGACGCGCGGACTTTCTCGCTGGATGCGGCTTCATCCCATGTCAGCTTTGGCAATTCTCTGGCTGACGGTATTGGTGTTGCTCGGCTTTCTCGCGCCTTGGCTTGCTCCCGCTTCGCCGACTGCGCAAAATCCCGCCGAGGCACTGCTTCCGCCCGATGCGCGGCACTGGCTCGGCACCGACGATCTGGGACGCGATGTGCTCAGTCGCCTAATCTATGGCAGTCCGGTGGCGCTCGCGGCGAGCTTTCTTGCCGTTGCCGTCGCGGCGTTGATCGGCGTGCCGCTCGGCTTGCTTGCCGGCTTTGCGGGCGGCTGGATCGACATGCTGATTGGCCGCCTCGTCGATGCCGTGCTTTCGTTTCCGGCAATCATACTTGCGGTTGGCATCACGGGGGCGCTCGGCGCTGGTTTGATCGATGGCATGATCGCGGTTGGCGTGGTGTTCGCCCCGGTGCTGGCCCGCCTCGCGCGCGCGGAGACGCGGCTGGTGCGCGCCGAACCCTATGTCGAGGCGGCGCGCGGGTTCGGCGCCAGCACATTCTACCTCCTGCGCCGCCATATCCTGCCCAATGTCGCCGAGCTGTTGATCGTGCAGATGACCTTGTTGCTGGCCCAGGCGCTTTTGGCCGAAGCCAGCCTGAGTTTTCTCGGTCTTGGCGCGCAGCCGCCGGCGCCGAGCTGGGGGGCGATGCTGGCGCGCGCCTATACCTACATGGAGATCGCGCCCGAGCAGATGTACGCGCCGGGACTGGCGATTGTTTTTACATCACTTGCCTTCAACCGCCTCGGGGAAGCGTTGCGCGCCGCGCTTGATCCGCATAAAGATCCGAGCGGCCATTTTTTTGATGCTGATCCAGCTACAACAATTTCGCCAGATCGACGCGCTTAACCTTGCCGGTCGCGGTCATCGGCAGCGCGTCAACCAAGCGTATCTCGGGCACTTTATAGGTTGCCATGTTGTCACGACACCAGGCGGTGATGTCGTCGGCACTGACACCGGCGCCGGCGATAAGCCGGACAAATGCGACCGGAACTTCGCCGCGTTTGGCATCGGTGCGGCCAACGACACCGCTCGCGGCGATCGCGGGATGGCGCGCGAGCAGCATTTCGATCTCGGTCGGGAACACGCTCATGCCGTTGACCTTCAGCATCTCTTTGCGCCGCCCGAGATAGTGGAGGCATCCCCATTCATCGATGCGCCCGATATCGCCGCTATGGAGCCAACCGTCGTCGAGCGCGGTGGTGCTCGCTTCCGGTTTGTTCCAATAGGATTTCAAAAGGGATGGTGAGCGGATGCGGATTTCGCCTGCCTCACCAAGTGGCAAATCGGCGCCGGTTGTGAAATCGGTAATACGGAAGGCGGTTTCCGGCATCGGCAGTCCAACGAATACCGGATCGGCCGCAAGATCGCGGTCGTTGTCCTGAAAGCCATAGGTGAAAGTGTCCATGGTATTAGTTTCTGTCATGCCATAGGCCGCCTCGCGCAAAATGCAGCCGGTGAGCGCACGAAATTGCGCTCGCAGGCTAGGATCGAGTACTTTCATCAGCGAGGAGACAGTGACGTCGCGGAGCGATGAGAGATCGGCGCGCGTCGCATCGACGTGGTCGAGGAGATCGACGGCGCTGTCGGCAAGCAGATGCATGGTGCTGACGCGATGGTGGGCGATCGCGGCGAGGGCGGCGCCAGGGTCCCAGCGCGTCAAAAGTACAACCGCGCGCCCGGCGACCAGCGGCATCAACAAACCGCCATCTTCCCCTGCGATCCAGAACATCGGCAGGAAGTTGAGCATCGGCGCATCTCCCGCGCCGATGGTAAGAAACGTATTACCGCAAGCCGCAGTATAGACCTTATCGCCATGCGTGTGTACGCAGCCTTTCGGTAAGCCGGTTGTTCCGCCGGTGTAATTCAGCGCGGCGATGCTGTCCCAATCGAGGACGGGATTGGGCAGTGCCGTGGTTTCGGTGCGGAGCGTCTCCAGGAGATCGCGTGTGCCGGCGGGCACAAGCCGGGCCGAGTTGAGCCCGGGCGGAATTGCGTAAGCCGGTGTGCGGGGCAGAAAATCTCCCAGGCTAGTAACGAAAACACACGCTGGCGGTCCGGCTGCGGCGGCGATCTCGAACAGACGATCTTGCACGATAAGCGCAGAGGCGCCGCTGTCATGCAGATAATGCGCAAATTCCACTGCCTTGACCAGCGGATTGACCGGCACAACGATTCCGCCCGCCTTAAGGATGCCGAGAAAGGATATCGTATATTGTGGGCAATTTGGCAGGCAGAGTCCGACGCGGTCGCCGGGCTTAATTCCCTCCCGCGCCAGCAGGGCGGCGAGGCGATCGGAGAGTTGGTCTAGTTCGTGCCAGGAAATCGTCGTGCCGTAGAAGAAAATTGCCGGCGCGTCGGGGCGGAGCTTTGCCCAATGGCGGAGATAAGCGGTTAGGGGCACCTTGCCGATCGGATAGAACGGCGCGTGCGGCAACTGTGCTGGCCAATTTGCCGCGATGCGGCGCGCATACGCATCGGCGATATCGGACATGACGTTCCTCCTAGATTTTGTTGTGGCAAGGCCAGCACTCTAGCCGGATCGAGCAGCGCAGGCTATACCGGATGTGAAGAGAAGGACGGAGAGGAATGCAAAGGCTGTTGATCGCCAATCGTGGCGAGGTTGCGGTGCGCGTCGCACGCGCTGCCGCCGAGCGTGACATCCACATTATCGCCCTTTATGCTGCCGACGACTTCGGGGCGCCCTATCTGCGCGCCGCCGACGAGACCGTCGCACTGCCGGGGTCTGGCCCATCGGCCTATCTCGATGCTGACGCAATCCTGGCGGCGGCGGTACAAGTGCACGCCGATGCGCTGCATCCGGGCTGGGGGTTTCTTAGTGAAAATGCGCGATTTGCCGCAGCCTGCGCCGCCGCCGGACTGCTCTTTGTTGGCCCATCGCCGCAGATACTTGATATTTTTGGTGATAAAAATCGGGCGCGTGCCGGATCGGCCGAATGCGGTGTGCCGGTTCTCGAAGCCGCGCGGACGCGTGCCGAGGCGGAAGCGCTGCTGGCTACCGGCGCGATCATGCTCAAGGCGGTCGCGGGTGGGGGGGGGCGTGGCATGCGGATTGTCCGTTGCCGCGACGAACTTCCGCGCGCCTGGGAGATTTGTGCCGCGGAAGCGGCTGTGGCGTTCGGCAATTCCGAAATCTATGTGGAGCGACTTTGTGAGCGCGCGCGCCATGTCGAGGTGCAGATCCTCGGCGACGGCCACGATGTCGTGGCGCTCGGGGCGCGTGAGTGCAGCCTGCAACGCTATCATCGGAAGCTGATTGAGAGCGCGCCCGTCGAAGAATGTGAGACGCTTGTCGCGGCGGCGTGCAAGATGGCGCGCGCGGTTGGTTATCGGGGCCTCGGCACCTGGGAATTTCTTCGTAATGAAAAAAATTTCTGGTTCCTTGAGGTCAATCCACGGCTTCAGGTTGAACATACTGTTACGGAAATGGTGAGCGGGGTTGATCTGGTGCGGGTGCAGCTTGACCTCGCGGAGGGGGCGAGCCTCGATGCGCTTGGCCTCGCCGTGCCGCCGGCCTTGCGCGGTTTCGCCATTGAGCTACGCATCAATGGCGAAACCATGGTGCCCTCTGGCATGGTACAACCGGCGAGTGGGACGATTACGCGTCTCGAATTGCCATCCGGTCCGGGTGTGCGTGTCGATCACGCGATCGCTGAAGGCTACGCCCCCTCGCCAGCCTTCGACAGTCTTCTGGCCAAGCTCGTTGTGCTGGGCGAGACGCGTGCCCAGGTGATACGCCGCGCGCGCCGCGCGCTCGGTGAATTCCATATATCTGGAACAGAAACGAATATTCCCCTCCTCGCGCGCCTGCTTATGATGCCGGAGGTGATCGCGAATGATGTACATACACGCTTC
>JAKCCP010000324.1 GCA_021841985.1 Pseudomonadota bacterium
GAAAACCGTCGAAACCACCGAGATCCGCACCGAACTCGTCTATCGCATGCATGTCTATGCCTGCAATCCCGATGGCCGCTTGCGGCTCGGCGCGCCGGTCAGTGTCAAGATCCCGCTCGCCGACAATCCGCCCGTTGCGCGGGGAGAAAAGCCCTGTGGCTGAACCGGTGGGCGCCGATGCGCTCGTCTTCGCTGGGGTAAGCAAAGTTTTCGGCGCGGGCCGGGCGCGCATCACCGCGCTCGATGATCTTTCGCTGGCCATCAAGGCCGGGCGGGTCACCGGCCTGCTCGGCCCCGATGGCGCCGGCAAGACGACGATGATTCGCCTTGCCGCCGGCCTCCTCCGCGCCGATCGCGGCCGCGTCCATGTGCTCGGCCAGAACATCACCAAAACCGCGCGCGCGGTGCAGCAGCGGATCGGCTACATGCCGCAGCGTTTCGGGCTCTATGAGGATCTCACGGTCCAGGAAAATCTCGATCTCTATGCACGCCTGCAAGGGCTCGCGCGCGCCGGGCGCCTGGCGCGCTATGCGGAGTTGCTGAAGCTCACAGCACTCGGCCCGTTTCGCGCCCGCCCGGCGGGAAAACTCTCTGGCGGCATGAAGCAGAAACTGGGACTGGCCTGTGCCTTGCTGCGGATTCCAGAATTGCTGCTGCTCGATGAGCCGACGGTCGGGGTCGATCCGATTTCGCGCCGCGAATTATGGCACATCATCGCCGCCCTCCGCGCCGAGGGTGTCAGCGTGCTGGTCTCGACCGCCTATCTCGATGAGGCCGAGCGCTGCGATGACGTCGTGCTGCTCGATCGCGGCCGGGCGCTCGCGCAGGCTGATCCGGCGGCGATGGAATCCGCCTTGCAAGGCCGCTGCTTCAGGGTCACGCATCCGACGACGCCGCGCCGCGCCCTCCAGCAGACGCTTCTCGCGCAGTTGCCGGTTCTCGAAGCGCGGCTGGACGCCACCAGCGTGCATGTTCTGCTCGCGCCCGACACCACGCCGCCAGACATTACCGGCGCCGCATGGCAGGGTGTCGCGGCACGATTCGCCGATGTTTTCGTCGATCGGCTGCACGCCCGCCGTCCGGCGCACGCGCGCGCCGAGGCCACCGCCCCGGCCACGCCGCGGGAGTCCGAAGTGGTTCTGGAAGTGCGTGGCCTGAACCGCTTTTTCGGCGATTTTCATGCCGTCAGGGACATCGAGTTCACGGTCAAGCGTGGCGAGGTTTTCGGCCTGCTCGGTGCCAACGGCGCCGGCAAGACGACGACGTTTCGCATGCTCTGCGGCCTGTTGCCGGCGTCCTCGGGAAGTTTGCTTGTCGCAGGGCAGAATTTGCTCAAGGCGCCGGCCGAGGCGCGGCGGCAGATCGGCTATGTGGCGCAGAAATTTTCCCTCTACGGCACCTTGAGTGTTGCCCAGAACCTCGCTTTCTTTGCCGCCGCCTACGGTCTTCGCGGCGAGCGGCGGGGGCGTCGCCTCGCCTGGGCGGAGGAGGAATTCGAGCTTGGCCCGTTCCAGGCGATGAACGCTGGCGATCTGCCGCTCGGCTACAAGCAGCGCCTGGCTTTGGCCTGCGCCTTGCTGCACGAGCCGCCGATCCTGTTTCTCGATGAGCCGACCTCTGGCGTCGATCCTCTGACCCGCTCGGAATTCTGGCAGCGTATCAACCATTACGCCGCCGCCGGCACCACCGTGCTGGTCACCACGCATTTCATGGACGAGGCGGAATACTGCGATCATTTGCTGCTGATGTCGCTCGGCGCCGCCCTCGCCGCCGGCACGCCGGCCGAGATCCGCGCAGCCGCGGCGAGCGCGGAAAATCCAGATCCAAGCATGGAAGATGCGTTCATCGCGCTGATCGCGGCGCATGAACAGACCATCCGGCGGGCGGCATGAACGGACGCCGCCTCGCCGGGCTGATCACCAAGGAGACGCTGCAGATTTTCCGCGATCCGTCCGCGCTCGGCATCGCCTTCATCCTGCCGCTGTTTTTGTTGCTGCTGTTCGGCTTTGGGGTTTCGCTCAATGCCGAGCACGTGCCGATCGGCGTTGTCGCCGATCATCCCAACCCCACCACCGATCCCCTGGTCGCGGCCTTGCGCCATTCGCGCTATTTCGAGGTCCGTCCGCTCGCCGGGCTTGGCCCGGCGCGCGATTTGCTGTCGCGGCGCGAGATCGACGCGATTTTGTGGCTGCGCAACGACTTCGCCCGCCAGACCCTGACGGAGGCGCCCGCCACCATCGGCCTGATCGTCAATGGCACCGACGCCAACACGGCGCGGCTGGTCCAGGGCTATGTCCTGCAAGCCTGGATGATCTGGCTCGCGCAACAGAACCAGGCGGCGGCGCGCCCGCTCGGCCTCTCGGTCGCGTTGCAGTTTCGCATCTGGTTCAATCCGGCTCTCCGCAGCCAGGATTATCTCGTCCCCGGCTTGATCGCGATCATCATGACGCTGATCGGTGCCCTCCTCACCGCGCTGGTGGTGGCGCGCGAGTGGGAGCGCGGCACGATGGAGGCGCTGATGGCGGCGCCGGTGACGATGGCGGAGATTCTCGCCGGCAAACTCCTGCCCTATTTCGTGCTCGGCATGGGCGGCATGGCGCTGTCGGTGGCGCTCGCCGTCTTCGTCTTCGCGGTGCCGCTGCATGGCAGCGTGCTCATCCTCGCTCTCGCCTCGGCCCTGTTCATGCTGGTGGCACTCGGCATGGGGCTGCTGATCTCCTCGCTCGCCCGCATCCAGTTCGTCGCCGGCCAGATCGCCATCGTGGTGACGTTTCTGCCCGCTTTCATCCTTTCGGGATTCGTCTTCGACATCCGCTCGATGCCGGCGCCGGTGCAGATGATCACCCGCATCCTGCCGGCGCGCTATTTCGTCTCGATCCTGCAAAGCGTGTTTCTCGCCGGCGATGTCTGGTCGGTGATCTTGCCGGACATGGCGGTGCTCGCGGTGATGGCGACGTTTTTTCTCGGTGTCACGCTGGCGCGCTCACGCAAAAGGCTCGATTGAGATGTGGGGTCGTCTCATCGCCCTCATCCACAAGGAATTCCTCGCTTTGTTGCGTGACAAGGCGAGCCGCTTCGTGCTCATCGGCCCGCCGCTGATCCAGCTTCTCGTCTTCAGCTATGCCGCGACCTTTGATCTTTCGAATATCGCCTTCGTCGTGGTCAATGACGATCCCGGCCTCGCCGGGCGGCAATTGCTCGCGCGTCTCACCGGCGCCCCGAGTTTTCACGAGATCGCGACCCTTCCCTCCACCGACGGTATCGCCGCTTTCATCGATAGCGGACGCGCGCTGATGGCGGTGCATATCGAGCGCGATTTCACCCGCGACCTGCTCGCCGGCCGCCCCGGCCCCGTGCAGATCATCATCGACGGGCGCAATTCCAACACCGCGACCATCGCGCTCAACTACGCAAATGACATCGTCCTCGCCTTCGCAGCCGATTGGGCGGCGAGCCACGGAACCGCGCCGCCGCCGGCGAGCCTGATCACCCGCGCCTGGTACAATCCCGATCTCCTCTCGCGCTGGTTCGTCGTGCCGGGGATCGTCGGCCTGCTCACCTTCGTCGTGACCATTCTGGTGAGCGCCCTCTCGGTGGTGCGCGAGCGCGAATCCGGCACCTATGACCAGCTTCTGGTCAGCCCCTACCGGCCGTGGGAGATCCTGCTCGGCAAGGCCATTCCAGGATTTTTGATCGGCGGGGCCGAGGCGGCGCTGATCACCGCCGCCGCGGTGCTGTGGTTTCGCGTGCCGCTCACCGGCAATCCGCTGGCGCTCGCGCTCGGCCTCGCGCTGTTCCTGATCTCGGCGATCGGCATCGGACTGATGATCTCGGCGCTCGCCGCAACCCAGCAACAGGGCCTCCTCGGCGCCTTCCTGTTTCTCGTCCCCGCCATCATCCTCTCCGGCTTCGCAACCCCGATCGCCAACATGCCGGTGGCGGTGCAATATCTGACCCTCATGAACCCGATGCGCTACCTCATGGTCATCCTGCGCGGCGCTTTCCTCGAAGGCGACGGCATCCGCGCCCTCGCCAATCAATACTGGCCCCTCGCCGTCCTCGGCCTCGCCAGCATGACCACCGCCGCCTGGCTGGTACGACGGCGCATGTATTGAACCGGTGGCGTGCCGGCGCCATGCTCTGGCGGGTGGCGGCGGCGTGAGTTATGCTTGTTCCGCTATATCGCGCCCGCTCTATCGCGCCCGCCCTATCGCGCCGGAACCCACCCATGACCCGTCTTCGCCCGTCACGCCGAACCCTGTTGCGCGCCGCCGCCGCCCTCGGCCTCCTGCGCGCCGGTCGCGCGCCGGCCGCCGAGCCCCCGGCGGTCGCCGCCGCCGCCGATCTCACCTATGCGCTGCCCGAAATCGCCGCCCTGTTCGCGCGTGAGAGCGGGCGCGAGGTCAAGCTGGTGTTCGGCTCCTCGGGCAATTTCGCGACCGAGATCGCCAATGGCGCGCCGTTCGAGGTGTTTCTCAGCGCCGATGAATCTTACGTCGCGGCGCTGGCGCGAGACGGCCGCACGCTCGACGCCGGCGTGCTCTACGCCGAGGGAAGGATTGGCATTTTTGCCACGCCCGGCGCCGCTTTTGCCGCCGATGGCGCGCTCGCCGGCCTCCGCGCCGCGCTCGCGCGGGGGGGGGTGCGGAAATTCGCCATCGCCAATCCCGACCATGCCCCCTATGGCCGCGCCGCGCGCGAGGCGCTCGCTCATGCCGGGCTGTGGGATGCGCTCGCGCCCCATCTCGTGCTCGGCGAGAACGTCGCCCAGGCGGCGCAATTCATCCGCGCCGGCGCCGCCGAGGGCGGCATTTTGCCGCTCTCGCTCGCCCGCGCGCCGGCTTTCGCGAAGACCGGGCAGTTCGCCCTGATCCCCGCCGACTGGCACCAACCGCTGCGCCAGCGCATGGTGCTCCTCCGCGGCGCCGGGGCAACGGCGCGGGATTTCGCCGCCTTCGTGCGGGAGGCGCCAGCGCGCGCCGTTTTCCGTCGCTATGGTTTTCTGCTCCCTGGCGAACGGCCCGGCTGAGACGCCGGTGGACTGGACCGCTTTCATCCTCTCGCTCGAACTCGCCGGCGCGACGGCGATGGTCTTGCTGCCGTTTGGCGTGATCGCCGGGCGGGCGCTGGCGGCGCGGGATTTCGCCGGCAAGGGCGTGGTGCAAGCCCTGCTCGCCTTGCCGCTGGTGCTGCCGCCGAGCGTGCTCGGCTATTATCTTCTGGTCGCGTTCGGCGCCGCCTCGCCGCTCGGCAAGGTTTGGCAGGCGCTGTTCGGGCACGCGCTGGTGTTCAGCTTCAGCGGCCTCGTCCTCGCCTCGCTGATCGTCAATCTGCCATTCGCGGTGCAGCCGATCGAGCGTGGCTTCGCCGCCATCGCGCCGGAGATCCGTGAAGCCGCCTGGGTTTCGGGGCTCAGCCGCTGGGCGGGGTTTCTGCGCATCGAGCTGCCGCTCGCCTGGCCCGGCATCCTTGCCGCCTTCGCCCTGACCTTCGCCCATACCATGGGGGAATTCGGCGTCGTGCTGATGGTCGGCGGCGGCATTCCCGGCGAGACAAGGACCGTCGCGATCGCGATCTATGACCGCGCCCAGGCGCTCGATGGCGGCGGCGCCGGGCGGATGTCGCTGCTGCTGCTCGCGTTCGCCCTGGCCGCGCTCGGGCTCGTGCAAATGCTCGGCGGGCGGATCGGCCGTCGCGATGGCTGAGGCGCCGGAGCCGGCGGCGGGGCGGGCAACGATGGGGCTTGCCGCCTGGCTCGCGCAAGCCGGGCCGATCCCGCTCGATGCCCGGCTAGAGGTGGCGGCGGGCGAGCTGCATGCCCTGATCGGCCCCTCGGGCAGCGGCAAGACGACCCTCCTCCGCGCCCTCGCCGGGCTCTACCGGCCGCGCGCCGGCACCATCACCTGCGCCGGCGAAACCTGGTTCGATGCCGCGCGCGGGTGCGATCTCTCGCCGCAGCGCCGGCGCGTCGGTCTGGTGTTTCAGCATTACGCGCTGTTTCCGCATCTCTCGGCGGCGGACAATGTCGCCGCCGCTCTCGGCCATCTGCCACGCCAGGCGCGTGGGGCGGAGGCCCGCGCCCTGCTCACCCAACTCGGCCTCGCGGATCTCGCCGAACGCCTGCCGGCGACGCTTTCCGGCGGCGAGCGCCAGCGGGTCGCGGTCGCGCGCGCGCTCGCGCGGAACCCGGCGCTGTTGCTGCTCGATGAGCCCTTCGCCGCCCTCGATGCCAGAACGCGCCGCCATCTCCGTCAGGAACTCGCCGCCCTCCGCCGCCGGCTTTCGATCCCGATCGTCCTCGTCACCCATGATCTCGAGGAAGCGGCGGCGCTGGCCGACCGGATGACGGTGCTCGAGCGCGGGCGGACGCTGCAAACCGGGACGCCGGCGGCGATCATGACGCGGCCCGCCTCGCATGCCGTCGCGCGCGTCGTCGATCTGCAGAATCTGTTCGAGGGCGAGACGCTCGGGGTCAGCGAAACGCCGCCCGAGACCCTGATTTCCTGGCATGGCGAGACCATCCGCGCCGCCGGCGCCCTCCCTTTTCCGCCCGGCACCGCCATCGCCTGGACGGTGCCGCCGGCGGCGATCACCCTCCATGCCGGCCCGGGCCCAGATGGCGCCGGCCCAAAAGGCGCC
>JAKCCP010000365.1 GCA_021841985.1 Pseudomonadota bacterium
ACCACGAAGAAACCGGCCGCGAAGAAACCGGTGGCGAAGCCGGCCCGCCCGGCCGCGAAAACACCGGCCGCGAAAACACCGGCCGCCAAAACACCGGCCGCGAAAACACCGGCGGCGGCGCGGCGCAAGGCCGCCGGCTGATCGTGACCCGGCGCGGCGGCTTCCTCCCGAGCCCGGCGGAACTCCGCCGCTTCCTCGCCGAGCAGCCCGGCCGCGTCCGCACACGCGACATCAGCCGTGCCTTCGGCCTCGGCCCCGAGCATCGCGCCGGCCTCCGCGATCTGCTCCAGGCACTCGCCGGGGAAGGCGAGATCGCCCCGGCCGGCCCGCGCCACACGCTTGCCCCCGGCCGCCTTGCCGAGATCCTGCCGGTCGAGGTCATCAGCCTCGATCGCGACGGCGAGGCGGTGGCGCGGCCGCTGGATTGGGCCGGGGAGGGGCCGCCGCCGGCGATCCTGATGGCGCCGGAGCCGCGCGGACGGCCGGCGCTGGCGCTCGGCGCGCGGGTGCTGGCGCGGCTCCGCCCCATAACCCACGGCCGCTATGAAGGCCGCACGGTCAAACGGCTCGATGACCGGCCGGGCCGCATCCTCGGGGTCTTTCGTGCCGGCGTCGCCGCCTCGCCGCATCCCGATGCCGGCCGGATCGTGCCCGCCGATCGCCGGGCGCGGGCGGAATGGCGGGTGCCACCGGGGGAAAGCGCCGGCGCCGAGCCGGGCGAGATCGTCGAGGCGGTGCCGCTGCCCTCGCCCGGCTACGGGCTGAAACCGGCCCGAATCATCGCCCGCCTCGGGCGCGAGGGGGAAGCGCGCGCGGTGAGCCTCCTCGCCATCGCCGCCCACGACATTCCGGTCGATTTCCCCGAAGCCGCGCTCGCCGAGGCGTCTCGCGCGCGTCGAACGCCGCTCGGCGCGCGCGAGGATCTCCGCGCCACCCCGCTGGTCACCATCGATGGCGCCGACGCCCGCGATTTCGACGACGCGGTGTTCGCCGAGCCGATTGCTGATGGCTTCCGCCTGATCGTCGCCATCGCCGATGTCGCGCATTACGTCCGCCCCGGCTCGGCGCTCGACGACGCGGCGCGGATGCGCGGCAACAGCGTCTATTTCCCCGATCGCGTGGTGCCGATGCTGCCCGAGGCGCTCTCCAATGGCTGGTGCAGCCTGCGCCCGAACGAGCCGCGCGGCTGTCTCTTCGTCGAGATGCGGATCACGGCGAACGGCGAGAAGCAGAGCCACCGCTTCGGCCGCGGCCTGATGCAGAGCCATGCGCGATTGACCTATGAGGAGGTCCAGGAGGCCCATGATACCGGTCGCATGGCGGATCTCCTCGGCCCGCTCTATGGCGCCTATCAGGCATTGCTGGCCCAGCGCGCGGCGCGTGGCACCCTTGATCTCGATTTGCCCGAGCAGGAGGTGACGCTGGATGCGGCGGGAAAAATCGCCGCGATCCGCCCACGCGCGCGGCGCGACAGCCATCGCCTGATCGAGGAATTCATGGTGCTCGCCAATGTCGCCGCCGCGGAGGAGCTGGAGGCGCGGCGCGTCCCCTGCGTCTATCGCGTCCACGCCCCGCCGGCGCCGGAGAAACTCGCCGGCTTGCGCGAATTGCTGGCGAGTTTCGAGATCGGCCTCGCCGCCGCCGATCGCGTGCATCCGCGCGATCTCGATGCGGTGCTGCGCCGCGCCGCCGGCCGGCCGGAGGCGCCACTGATCAACGAGACGGTGCTCCGCAGCCTCTCGCAAGCCGCCTATAGCCCGGAAAACATCGGCCATTTCGGCCTCGCCCTGGCGCGCTATGCGCATTTCACCAGCCCGATCCGCCGCTATGCCGATCTCCTCGTCCATCGCGCCCTGATCCGCGCGCTCCATCTCGGCCCGGACGGGCTCGGCGCCGAGGAGGCGGCGACCCTCGACGACACCGCGACCCACATCACCGCGACCGAGCGCCGTGCCGTCGCCGCCGAGCGGGCGGCGGGCGAACGCTATCTCGCCGCGTTTCTCGCCGACCGGGTGGGGGAAAATTTCGTCGCCCGCATTTCCGGCGTGACGCGCGCCGTTTTATTCGTCACATTGGCGGAGACAGGCGCCAGCGGGATCGTTCCGCTCTCGTCTCTACCTGATGATGAGTGGATGTTCGACCACGGATCGCAAATGCTTTCGGGGCGGCGGCGGCGGATCAGCTATCGGCTCGCCCAGGCGGTCACGGTGCGCCTGATCGAGGCCAATCCGCTCACCGGCGGCATGGTGTTTCACATCCTGGGCGAGACTTCCGGCACGCCCGCGACGCCGGGCCGGCCGGCCGGCAAGCGGGCAGCGAAGGTGACGCGGCGCGCGTCATCGCGGCGAACGTGAGAGCGGCGCGATTTTTTCTTCTGCTTTTGTTTGCATGGCCGGCCCAGGCGCAGAGTGTCGCCGGGGCGGCGTTCCCGGCGCCGCTCGCGGGGCAGGTGTTCACCGCCGCCTATGCCTTCATCGCGCCGCGCAGCCTGGAGTCGGTGCCGATCCCGCGCCTGGCCCTCTGGCTCCTGCGCGGGCTCGCGGTGATGGACCCGGCGCTCGCGGTGACGGCGGAGGATGGCGAGGTGACCCTTCGCGTCGGCGGGCAGATGCGGCTGTCCCGCGCCGCCCCCGCCGCCGATGACGCCGAGGGCTGGGGGGAAGTCACCGCAGCCCTCGCCGAAAGCGGCTTCGAAGCCTCCGCCCTGGTCCGCCGCGGCGGGGCGCAAGGGCTCATCCGTGGCCTGTTCGACGAGTTGTTCACCCATCTCGACCCCTATTCGCGCTATTCCCCGCCCGGCGAGATCGAGATCGATCGCCAGGGCCGGCGCAATGACGGCGGTGTCGGGCTGATCCTCGACCAGCGTGGCGGCGACATCGCCGTCGCCGCCGTGCTCGCCGAGAGCCCGGCGGCGAAGGCCGGGATCCAGCCCGGCGCGACCATTCTCGCGCTCGATCGCGAGCCGGTCGGGCATGCCGACGCGGTCGCCGTCGCGGCGATGCTGGCCGGGCCGAGCGCGAGCCATGTCCGGCTCACGCTTCGCACCCGCGAGGGGCGGCGCCAGACCCTCGATCTCGTGCGCGCGCCGGTCGCGGCGCAGACCGTCTTCGTGAGCGCCTTGCCCGACGACATCGCCGTGCTCCGCCTCACCGGGTTTCAGCATGGCACCGACCAGCAGACGAACGCGGCGCTGAACAGCGTTTTCTCCGGGCGGGCGCGGCCGCGCGGCATCGTCGTCGATCTGCGCGGCAATCGTGGCGGCCTGTTGCAGCAATCGGTGAGCGTCGTCGGCGCGCTGCTCGGCTCCGGCCTCATCGCGACAACCGCCGGGCGCGATCCGGCCGCGAACCGGGTGCTCGACGCCGATGCCGAGCCGCGCGCCGATGACGCTCTGGTGGTCGTGCTGGTCGATGGCCGCACCGCCAGCGCCGCCGAGATCACCGCGGCGGCCTTGGCCGATAACCGCCGCGCCGTCGTGCTCGGCAGCGCGACGCTGGGCAAGGGGCTGATCCAGACGGTGACGGCGCTGCCCGATGGCGGCGAATTATATGTCACCTGGAGCCGCGTCTTGGCCCCGCTCGGCTGGCCGCTCCAGGATCTCGGCGTGATGCCGCAGATCTGCACCAGCCTCGGCGCGGCGACGCTCGCGCGTGAGTTCGACGATCTCGCCGAGGGCAAGCGGCCGCTGGCGGCGGCGCTCGCGGCCCATCGCACCGCGCGGGCGCCGGTTCCGCCGGGCATCATCCTGGAAATCCGCGGCGCCTGTCCCGCCGCCCTCGGCACCGATACCGATCTCGACGCGGCGCATTATCTGTTGACCCATCCGGCGGCCTACGCCAACGCCTTGCTGCCGCCGCAATTCCTGCCCGCGACACCCTGAAGGCCCGCGACACCCCGGAGGAGGGACGCATGTACAATCCGCCAATGTTTCGCGAAGACCGGGTCGATGTCCTGCACGCTTCGATGCGCGCGGCACCGCTCGCCAATCTCGTCATCGCCGCCGGCGACGGGTTCGAGGCGAGCCCGCTCCCTTTGCTGATCGACCCCGAGCCCGCGCCGCTCGGCACGCTTTCCGGCCATATCGCCCGCGGCAATCCGCTGGCGCGCGGCGATGGCGCGATGGCGCTCGCCATTTTCATGGGGCCGGACGCCTATGTGACGCCGTCCTGGTACGCGACCAAGCGGGAGACCGGGCGGGTGGTGCCGACCTGGAACTACGTCACCATCCATGCCGAAGGAAGATTGCGGTTTTTCGACGACCCGGCGTCGCTGCTCGCCTTGGTCAAAAAATTGACGGGGCGCCACGAGGCCGGGCGGGCCGATCCCTGGTCGGTCGAGGACGCGCCGGCGGATTTCATCGCCGCCCAGCTCAAGGGCATCATCGGCTTCACGCTCGCGCTGACGCGCCTCGAGGGGAAGTGGAAAATGAGCCAGAACCGGCCGGCCGCCGATCGCGCCGGGGTCATCGCCGGTCTCCGGGAGTCGGGCCGCGAGGAAATCGCGGCACTGATCGGCGCCGAGGCGCCGAAAACGTAAGGGTCAGCTCGCGGCGAGTTCGGGGACGCCGGCGAGGCGGAGCCCGGTTGCGAGCAGGTCGCGGTCGGCGGCGCGGGCGAGCGGGGTTTGGGCGAGAATGCCGGCGACGCTGTGGCCGGGATCGAGATGCGCCCATCGCGCCCGCGCCCGCGCCGCTTCCGCCGTGCGCCCGAGATGGCCGAGGGCGGCGAGATGCAGCGGGTAGATGGCGCGGAGCGCCGGCCGGATCTCGCCGATTTCGCGGGCGAGCGCGGTCGCGGTTTCGAAATCGCCGCGGAGAAACGCGAGCAGCGCCAGCCCCTGGTCGATGACGAAGGCTCGCGGATCGAGCGGCACCAGTTCCTTATAGCGGGCGAATCGCTGCTCGGCGCTTGCGAGATCGCCGCGACCGAGATCGATGATACCGGCCAACCCCCAGGCCATCGGGAGATTCGGGTTCAGCGCCAGCGCCCGCCGCACGAGCGCCACGGCCTCGTCATGGCGCCGCTCCAGGGTTGACTTGATATGCCCGGCGATGGCGAAGGCGCGGGCGTCCTGCGGGTCGATCGCGATCGCCTGCTGGGCGGCGGCGGTGGCGCGGGCGCGGGCCTCCTCGGGGTTGGCGGCCCAGCCCTGGGCGATCAGGAGGGCGTTCCAGGTGGCGATCTGCGCGCGCGGCATGGCGTAGTCGGGGTCGAGTTCGGCGGCGAGATCGAGGAGCGAGCCGGCGGCGAGGAATTGCGTGCGATCGAGGCGCTGCATCAGCCCGAGCGCGCGCAGCACCGCCTCATAGGCGGACATGTCGCGCTCGACGCGCCCGGCGGTGCTTGCCGCGGGCTGAGTGACGCGACGGATTTCGAGATGCTGCGCTTCGAGGTCGATCCGCGCCGCGGCGAGGGCGGCGATGCGATCCTGAAGGCCGAGGGGGTCGTCGGCGCGATGATCGAAACGCTGCACCCAGGCGATATGGTTGCCGGCGTTGAGATCGATCAGGCGGAGCGTCACGCGGTGCATCGCGCCCAGGCGCTGGAGCGTGCCGTCGACCAGGAAATCGAGGCCGAAGGCGCGGCGGAGCGCGGTTTCGTCACGGGTTTCGGTGGCAAAGCGGGCCAGCGCGGAACAGGAGACGAGGTCGAGCCAGCGGAACGGGGCGAGGGCGCTGGTGATCTCCTCGGCCAGGAGGATGGCGAGTTCGCCGGCCCCGCCGCGTCCCTGCGGGTCGTCACCGAAGCTCTGCAGCGGCAGCACGCCAAGGCGCCGGCCGCTCCGGACCAGCGGGAGCGGCGGGGTCTGGCCGCGGCTTTTGAGCGGCGGGGCGTTGCCGGAGCGGATCTCGGCGAGCAATTCGCGGGTTTCATCGGAGGGCAGCGCATCCAGCGCCTGGGCCAGCGCGGCGCGGCAGCGCCCGAAGGCCTCGATCGCCAGGCCCCGCTCGCCGCGCACGGCGTGGGCGTGGATCAGCGCCCGCCAGGCGCCCTCGTGGGTTTGATCGATGGCGAGGAGTTGCTGGGCGGCGGCGATCATGCCGTCCGGCGCCGTTTGCTCGGCGAGCAGCGCTTCGGCGACCGCGCGGGCGTGGCCCCGCACCCGGTTGCGCTCGCCGGCGAGCCAGAGATCGGCGGCGGGGTCGAGGCCGCTGAGATCGGCCAGCAATTCGCCGCCGATCAGACGCAGCGCCTGGGGGATGGCCGGGGTCGCGCGGAGCACCTCGGCGACGTCGATCCAGGTGGTGCCGGGGCGGAGCGCGATCTGTTCACGCCCGATGGCGAGCACCTCGGGGCCGAGCGGGCCGAGGCAATCGAGCAGGCGGTGGATTTCCTGGCGCAGCGAGCCGCGGGCCTGTTCCTCGGGCCGGCCGCTCCACAGCGTCTCCGCGATCCAGGCGCGGCTGACCGGGCGTGGTGCCGCGAGCGCCAGCATGGCGAGCAGGGCGCGGGTTTTGCGGCCGTTGGGGAGCGCGCTGTCGCCACTCGCGTCCGCCGCCTCCATCGCCCCGAACAGCCGCAGCCGCAGCCGCTCCTCGCCGGCGCGGGGCGCGGGGCGTCCAAGAGACGTGAGTTCGGCGGCGCGTGACATCAGCATTTTTTAGATCGG
>JAKCCP010000303.1 GCA_021841985.1 Pseudomonadota bacterium
GGGGATTTTTGGCACACCCATGCTGCGCGGTCTGCCGCAGGAGGTGCAAGACAGCCTCGCCGCCAGCATCCCCTTCCCCCAGCGCCTCGGCCGGCCGGAAGAATACGCTGACCTGGCGCTTCACATCATTTCGAACCGCATGCTGAACGGGGAAACCATCCGGCTTGATGGAGCTATTCGTATGGCGCCGAAGTAGGGGTATCTCGGGGCTGCTTGCCGGCTCGAAGGCCTCCCCCTCGATTTCCTGTTGAATCGAATGTGCATTGACGTGACCGCGGCGGGTCAGATCCGATCTGGGAGTGAGCGGGCGCGCGGGAAGGTTTTGCGCGCCGCGCCCCGGAGCGGCCGGAAAACTCGAGCCCGCCCATCGCACGGGCAGAAGCGCAACCAGGCGGAGAAAGCGCCACGCCAGATAGCAGTGACCGGCAAGGATGATTTGACGATGAAGACTCGCCAAGCGATGCGCACGCCACAAAATGACGCGCGAGAAATCGGCCACTTCTTTCAAAAACCTTCGTTTAAATACGCTGCGTGCATTGAATTTAAGACCAGAACCCTGCCTCCATGAGTAAAACTATACATTCACACACGTATGCAAAATCGCACAAGGGTTATGAGAAAGTAAGATTTATTAGTGTGTTTTTTAGACTTTCGCTCATCTCATAAGGAGCATCGAAGGCTGCCAGCCTGCCCCCACAGTCGCGGTAGGGACGCGGCATGAGCCGCGTCCCTACCGCGACTGACTACCCCGGCGATTTCCTTGACAAACCCGCGGTGGTCAAGTTACTAAAACGCAAAAATTAAATTGCGCGGAGGGAAAAATGCCAAGCACCACCGAAAATTTTGACGCTGTTGTGATCGGCGCGGGCTTCTCAGGCCTGTATATGCTGAAGTCACTCCGGGACAAGCTGGGGCTGAAGGTGCGGGTTTTTGAGGCCGGTAAAACCGTGGGGGGCACCTGGTACTGGAATCGCTACCCCGGCGCCCGTTGCGATTCCGACGCCTATATCTATTGCTTCACCTGGGATAAGCAATTGTTGCAGGAGTGGGAATGGTCGGAACGCTATCCCGAGCAGCCTGAAATCCTCCGTTATCTTGAGCATGTGGCCAAACGCCATGATCTAAAGCGCGACATGCACTTCAACACGCGCGTTACCGGCGCGGAATTCGACGAGACAACCAATCTATGGGTGGTGCATACCGACAGAGGCGAGGAAGTCGCAGCACGTTACCTCATCGCCGCTGTGGGAAGCCTTTCAACCACCAACATACCGCAGTTCAAGGGGCTGGAGAGATTTAAGGGTAGGTGGTACCACACCAGTCGCTTTCCTCACGCCGGCGTTGACTTCACCAACAAGCGCGTGGGTGTGGTCGGGACTGGCGCCACCGCGGTACAGGCCATTCCAGAAATTGCGCAGCAGGCTAAGCAACTCACGGTGTTTCAGCGCACCGCCAACTACTGCGTGCCAGCGCGCAATGGCAAGGTGGACCCCGACCTGACCAAGGCGCGGAAGGCAGACTTCGACGGCGTCGTCCGACGTATCAGGGAATCGTTCTTCGGTCAGGAGCATTACTTCATCCCGAAATCGGCGCTGGAGGCCACGCCCGAGGAGCGGGAGCGTGAGTTCGACAGGATGTGGGACGCTGGTGGTTTCGCCTTCTGGCTGGGCAACTATCAGGACATGTTCTTCAACCAGGAAGCCAATGATCTCTGCGCCGACTATATCAAACGTAAGATCCGCAAAACCGTGAAAGACCCGGTTGTGGCCGAGAAGCTCATACCCAAGGGCTATGCCTACGGCACCAAGCGCCAGCCGCTGGACACCAACTACTACGAGACCTTCAACAAGGATAATGTGCTGCTGGTCGATGCCAACACCGACGGCGGCATTGAAGAAATCACCGAAAAGGGTATCCGGGCGGGTGGCCAGGAATACGAATTCGATATCATCGTTTTCGCCACC
The DNA here is from genome assembly GCA_021841985.1 of Pseudomonadota bacterium. The sequence continues at coordinate 1,965 of JAKCCP010000303.1, forward strand.
GGGTTCGACGCCATGACCGGCCCGCTCAAGGCCTTGAACCTAAAAGGCCGCGGCGGTCGCACGCTGGATGAGCAATGGGCGGATGGTCCGCACAGCTACCTTGGCATTTCGGTCGCCGGCTTTCCCAACTTGTTCACCATCACCGGTCCGCAAAGCCCGTCGGTGCTTTCGAATATGCCGGTATCGATTGAGCAGCATGTGGAGTGGGTCACCGACTGCATAGACAACATGCGCAAAAGCGGCAAGACGACCATCGAGGCGACGCCCCAGGCGCAGGATCAGTGGGTTGCGCATGTCAACGAGATCGTCGGCATGACGCTGATGACCGGCGCTAACTCCTGGTACATGAGTGCTAATATCCCCGGCAAACCACGCGCCTTTTTGCCCTATCTAGGCCCAGAGGGTGTTGGCGGCTACAGGAAGAAGTGCGACGAGGTCGCGTCCAGTGGCTACGAGGGATTCGAGTTGGCATAGCCGTCCTTGGAAAAATATCGGGCAGAATAAAAGGCAACAGCTTTATCCCGCCCAACTAAGAAAAACATAGGGGGAGACAATGATCGATAACGGCTATTACACGCAAGACGTGCATGGCCCTTTTGAATTGCATGAGATCGGTAATCTCGAGCTGGAAGAGGGCGGTACCATCCGTGGTTGCAAACTTGCCTACGCGACGTTTGGGTCGCTCAATGCCGCTGGCGATAACGCCATCCTGATTCCCACATGGTACTCGGGCACCAACAAGATCATCGAGCAGGTCTACGTCGGTAAGGGGCGCGCGCTCGATCCCGAAAAGTATTTCATCATCATCGTCAATCAGATTGGCGGTGGGCTTTCCACCTCGCCCCACAACACGCCGGCGCCTGCTGGGATGGGGAATTTTCCGCGTGTGCGCATCGGTGATGACGTGCGCGCGCAACATAAATTCGTCACGGAGAAGTTCGGTCTGAAGAGTCTCGCGCTGGTTGTCGGCGGTTCGATGGGCGCGCAGCAGACCTACGAATGGGCGGTACGGTACCCCGATATGGTAAAGCGCGCCGCGCCGATCGCTGGCACGGCGAGAAATACCATCCATGATTTCCTCTTTACCGAAACGCTGGTCGAGGCGATCACCTCCGACCCCGGTTACAACAAGGGATTTTATGCGTCATCAGCGGATGTACGAGAAGGTCTGTTGCGCCACGCGAAGATATGGGCAGTGATGGGTTGGAGCACGCAATTTTTCCAGGAAAATCGCCATAAAGCCTTGGGTTTTTCTTCCTTGGAGGATTTCATCATCAACTTCATGAACGGCTATTTCAGCGTCATGGATCCCAACGATCTGCTGTGCCAAGCATGGAAATGGCAGCGCGGCGATGTTAGCCGCCACACTTCTGGTGACTTGCGCGCCGCGTTGGGCCGCATTAAAGCTAAGACTTTTGTCATGCCGATGTCTTCGGACATGTTCTTCCCGCCGGCGGATTGCGAAGCTGAGTGGCGGCTCATTCCCGATGCCGAGTTCCGCCCAATCCAAACCATCGATGGCCATCTCACGCTATTCGGCGCTGATCCCAATGCGCTCAGTCAGATTGATAAGCATCTCGGTGAATTGCTGGCAGCAAAAATTTAGATATCAGGCGCCCCGCACCCGCATGCGGAGCGCCTCGTTGGCGGAGCGGTTTAAAAAGGCATTGGCTTTGTCTGGAAAGCGTTCCCTGTCTTGCCTATGCCGCCAGCACCGGCTGGCAGAGCAGCTCGAACACCGCGCCGGGATCGCCGTCCGCGATGGTCAAGCGGAAGCCGTGTAGCTCGACAATCGCGGCGACCAGGCTAAGGCCAAGGCCGCTGCCCTCGATATGGCGGCTTTTATCGGAGCGGTAGAAGCGCTTCAGAACCTCTGCGCGCTCTTCCGCCGGGATGCCCGGCCCGGTATCATGCACCCGAAGCGCCGGGCCCCGCGGCGTCATCGCCAGCGTGAGGCGCACTGCGCCGCCGGGCGGGGTGAATTTGATGGCATTGCCGACAAGATTGGCAACGGCCTCGACCAGCAGATCGCGGTCGCCGATCACCGGCGGCACCTTGCTCAGGGAGAGCGTGAACGCGATCCCCTGCTCCTCGGCGATCGGGGTATAAAGTTCCTCGATCTCGCGGCCGATATCGGCGAGATCGACGGCGGCAAAACCGCTGCGGCGCCGCCGGGCCTCGATCTCGCCGATGCGCAACAGCGCGGTGATGATGCCGAGCGTCTGGTCGAGGCCGAGCACGGCGCGGTCGATCGCTTCCTGGAGCGCTTCGGCTCCACCACCGGCATCGCGTGCCCGCTCCAGCCGCGCCCGCACCCGGGTGAGCGGCGTGCGGAGATCGTGCGCGATGTCGTTGCCGATGCCCTTGAGCTGATCGAGCAGGCGGCCGATCTCATCCAGCATGCGATTGACGCCGGCGCTGAGCCGGTCGAAATCATCGCCGGTGCCGCGCAATGGCAGCCTCTCGTGGAGATCGCCCGAGAGGATGCGCGCCATCGTCTCATGCACGTCCTTGACCTGGCGCAGCGCGCGGAGGCTGAGGAAGACACCGGCGGCGAGCGCCAGGAGGGTTGCCGGGATCACGCTCAGGCCGAGCGCGCGCAGCACGGTTCGGCGCAACTGATCGAGATCATTGACGCTGCGGGCGATCACCAGCGTGCCGCCATCGGCCAGCCTGCGGGCTACGGCGCGCGCCGTCTCGGCTTGCGCCCCCGCGCCCTCGCCCACCATCAGGGAAGCGGTATGGGGTTTGCCGTCACGCGGCAGATCGGGTGGCAGGGAAGCGAGATTGCCGGCGAGCGCGTGGCCCGCCTTGTCGAACAGCGCGACGAAAGTGAGGCGATGGACATCGCGCGACAGCCGGGGACCGAGAATGCCGACCAGCTGGTCGGGCGGGGCGGCGGTGAGTGCCGCGAGATCCTGCAGGACAAAACGGTCGATGCGGCGGGTCTCGAACACCGCAGTCTGCCAATAGATGAACGCGAAGAGCAGCAGCGTCGAGGCGGCAAAGGCGCCGATGAAGCCGAGCGCCAGACGAAACGCGGCGGTACGGACGATCTCGGGCAGCATGGTTTGGCCTTTCCTCAGGCATTGCGGGCGGCGCCGGGCGGGCCGGCGAGACGTTATAAATCACGTTTTAATGGAGTGCGGCCCCGTGATGCGCGATCTATGGAAGGGTGGATCAATCCCCTGCGCGGGGTGGGGAGCAGACGCATGGCTGAGACGGGAACGACCGCGCCGGCGGCAAGGCACGCGGAACCTCAGGGCACCGCGCCCGCCATCCTGCTGGTCGAGGATGACACCGAACTCGCCGGCGAGATCATCGCCGATCTGGAGGCGCGCGGCTATCAGGTGCGGCATGTGGTGACCGGCCCGCAAGGTCTCGCCGAGGCGCGCGGCCGGCGCTTCGATCTGCTGATCCTCGACCGCCTGCTGCCCGAGCGTGATGGGCTCGCGGTGCTGGCCGAATTGCGCGCCGAGGGCATCTCGACCCCGGTTTTGGTGATGAGCGCGCTCGGCGCGGTCGATGAACGGGTGGCGGGCCTGAAGGCCGGCGGCGATGACTATCTCGTCAAGCCCTTCGCCTTCGTTGAATTCGCCGCCCGCATCGAGGCGCTGCTGCGCCGCCCGGCGATCTCCGCGCCAACGACCGCGCTTCGCGTCGGCCCGCTCGTGCTCGATCTCATTACCCGCGCCGCCAGGCGCGATGATCGTGCCATCGAGCTGCTGCCAACCGAGTTCAAGCTGCTGGAATATCTCATGCACCGCGCCCGCCAGGTGGTGACGCGCGGCATGCTGCTGGAAGACGTCTGGCACTACCGCTTCCTGCCGCACACCAACGTCGTCGATGTCCATATCGGCAAGCTCCGCCGCAAGATCGACGCGCCACAGGAGCCGCCGATGCTGCATAGCATCCGGGGTGCTGGGTTCATGCTGCGCCCGCCGGATTGATCCCGCGCGAGGAGATAATCCGAGGGCGCTGCCCTCGACCCACCAAGGGCCGCGGAGGCCCTTGGATCCCATTCCGTTATTCGGCGGCGTCGCTGAGGGCGGGGGTCTCCTTTTCGCCGTGCAACCGCGCCAACGCCTTCTCAACATGGTCGCGGAAGACATATTCCGCCAGGCGCTGACGATCGAGGGGAATTTCGGGGGCCATCGGCCCCTCGGTGCGCGGGCCGCGCAGCGCCACCGCCGCGACCTTTAGCGGATGGCGCACGGCATCCATCACCGCCGTCGCCTCATAGCCGGAATGCACCATGCAATCGGCGCATTTCTCGTAACTGCCGGTGCCGTAGAGATCCCAGTCGGTGGTCTCCATCAGCTCCTTGAAGGTCTTGGTGTAGCCTTCGCCGAGCAGATAGCACGGGCGCTGCCAGCCGAACACGTTGCGCGTCGGCTTGCCCCAGGGGGTGCAGCGATAGGTCTGATTGCCGGCAAGGAAGTCGAGGAAGAGCGAGGACTGGTTGAACTTCCAGCCCTTGCCCTTGCCACGGCGGAAAATGCCGCGAAACAGCTCCTTGGATTTCTGGCGATTGAGGAAATGCTGCTGATCGGGGGCCCGTTCATAGGCATAGCCGGGAGAGATCATCACGCCGTCGATGCCAATGGCTGTGACATCATCGAGAAAATTCGCCACTTTCTGGGGATCGGCGCCGTCAAACAGGGTGGTGTTGATGCAGACGCGAAAGCCGCGCGCCTTGGCCCGGCGGATCGCCGCGACGGCGCGGTCGAACACGCCTTCCTGGCTCACCGCGTGGTCGTGCATGTCGCGATCGCCGTCGAGATGGACATCCCACGAGAAATTGCGGTGCGGCTTGAAGAGGTCGAGCTTTTTTTCCAAGAGCAGGGCGTTGGTGCAGAGATAGACGAATTTACCGCGCGCCAGGATCGCCGCCGTGATCTCGGGCATCTCCTTGTGCAAAAGCGGCTCGCCGCCGGCGATCGCGACCACCGGGGCGCCGCATTCATCGACCGCGCCCAGACACTCGGCGACCGAAAGCCGCTGGTTGAGGATCGGTGCCGGGTAGTCGATCTTGCCGCAGCCCGCACAGGCGAGGTTGCAGCGGAACAAGGGCTCCAGCATCAGCACCAGCGGATAGCGCTTGCGGCCCAGGAGGTGCTGCTTCACCACATAGGCGCCGACACCCAGCATCTGGTTTACAGGAACGGGCATTCTTTCGTCCTTGACGTGGCTTTTAGGGTTTTCAGGCTTCGGCGAGTTCGCTGTCGGCGAGTTCGGGGGGGAAGCGGAAACGCACGTTCTCGGCAGCCCCCTCAAGGGCGGAGACCGTGATCGGCCCGAAGCGCCGCAGCCCCTCGATCACCCCCTGGACCAGCATCTCGGGCGCCGAGGCGCCGGCGGTGACGCCGACGGAGGCGATGCCCGCGAACCATTCCGGACGCAGCGCCTGGGCATCGTCGATCAGATAGGCGGGCTTGCCCAGCTCGGCGCCGATTTCGCGCAGGCGGTTGGAGTTCGAGCTGTTCTGGCTGCCGACGACGAGGATCATATCGACCGCCTTGGCAAGCTCGTGGACGGCGGTTTGGCGATTCTGCGTCGCATAGCAGATATCGCGCACATCCGGCCCGCGGATGGCGGGAAAGCGCGCGGTGAGTGCGGCGATGATCTGGCGGGTGTCATCGACCGAAAGCGTGGTCTGGGTGACGTAGGCGAGTTTTTCCGGATCCGCGACCTCCAGGGCGGCGACATCCGCGACGGTCTGCACGAGATAGACTTTCCCCGGGATCTGGCCGATCGTGCCCTCCACCTCGGCATGGCCGGCATGCCCCACGAGCACGATCTCACGCCCCGAGGCGGCATAGCGGCGCCCTTCGGCATGCACCTTGGCGACCAACGGGCAGGTCGCGTCGATCACCGCGAGCGCGCGCCGCGAGGCGGTCTCCTCGACCACGCGGGCGACGCCGTGGGCGCTGAAAATGGTCGTGGCCCCAGGTGGGATCTCATCGAGCTCATCGACGAAAATCGCTCCCCTGGTGCGCAAATCCTCGACGACGTGGCGGTTATGCACGATCTCGTGGCGCACATAGATCGGCGGGCCGTATTTGGCGAGCGCCCGCTCGACGATCTCGATCGCCCGCTCGACACCGGCGCAGAAGCCACGAGGTTGAGCGAGGATGACACGCAACATGCTGCTGCTCCTGCGAAATCCATTCGGGAGACGGGCGCTTCATAGACACTAAAACACCCGCGCGCGCCAAACCCGGCGGGCGGCGCCGTCAAGGTGATATCGTCCCCTATAGGACATTATCAACCTTCCCGGCAATGGCTTGGCGGCCGGCGCGGCAAATCGGCAACACCTCTGACAATTCCGAACCCAGGGTTGACTTCGCGCCGGGGAAGGAAAATGTCTGTTCGGGTGAAGACTCGATTTAGACTCGGCAGCAAGGGCCGGGTCAGGTGGCAACCCGAGCTGGGGTCGGCCGCCGCACTCAAGATGAGGTGGAATGATGCCTAAGCTCCAGACGCCGGTTCTGGATCGCGTGAACGAACCGCGCGATTTGCGTAATTTTTCCACCGAGCAGCTCCGCCAGCTCGCCGCCGAGCTGCGCGCCGAGCTGGTGGACGCGGTCTCGGTCACGGGGGGCCATCTCGGCGCCTCGCTCGGCGTCGTGGAACTCACGGTGGCGCTGCACGCGGTGTTCGAGACCCCGGATGACCGGCTGATCTGGGATGTCGGCCACCAGGCCTATCCGCACAAGATTTTGACCGGCAGACGCGATCGCATCCGCACGCTGCGCCAGGGCGGCGGGCTTTCGGGCTTCACCCGGCGCGCCGAGAGCGAATATGATCCGTTCGGCGCTGCCCATTCCTCGACCTCGATCTCGGCCGGCCTCGGCATGGCGGTGGCGCGCGACCTCAAGGGCGAGAGCCGCCATGTCATTTGCGTCATTGGCGATGGCGCGATGAGCGCCGGGATGGCCTATGAGGCAATGAACAATGCCGGGGCGCGGCACTCGCGCCTGATCGTCATCCTCAACGACAACGACATGTCGATCGCCCCCCCCGTGGGGGCGATGAGCGCCTATCTCTCGCGCCTGATCTCGTCCCGCAGCTTTCTCTCGCTCCGCGAACTCGCCGCCCGCATGGCGCGCCATTTTCCTCGCGGCATCGAGCGCACGGCGCGGCGGGCGGAGGAGTTCGCCCGCGGCATCCTGACCGGCGGCACCTTGTTCGAGGAGATGGGATTTTATTATGTCGGCCCGGTCGACGGTCATAATCTCGACCATCTGCTGCCGGTGCTGCGCAATGTCCGCGAGGCCGAGGATCGCGGCCCGATCCTGCTGCACGTCGTGACGCAGAAAGGCAAGGGCTATGCCCCGGCCGAAGCGGCGCCGGACAAATATCACGGCGTTTCAAAATTCAACGTCATTACCGGCGAGCAGGCCAAGGCGCCGCCCGGCCCGCCTTCCTACACGCGCGTCTTCGCCGACGCCCTGATCCGCGAGGCGGAAAAAAACCCCCGTATCGTCGCGATCACCGCGGCGATGCCGTCCGGCACCGGGCTCGACCGCTTCGCCGCGCGCTTTCCCGATCGCTGTTTCGATGTCGGCATCGCCGAGCAGCACGCCGTGACCTTCGCCGCCGGCCTCGCCGCCGAGGGCATGGCGCCGTTCTGCGCGATCTATTCGACCTTCCTGCAGCGCGCCTATGACCAGGTGGTGCACGACGTCGCCATCCAGTCGCTGCCGGTGCGCTTTGCCATCGACCGTGCCGGCCTGGTCGGCGCCGATGGCGCGACCCATGCCGGGAGCTTCGATCTCGCCTATCTCGGCTGCCTGCCGGGCATGGTGCTGATGGCGCCCTCCGACGAGGCCGAACTGGTGCATATGGTCGCGACCGCCACGGCGATCGGCGATCGCCCCTCGGCCGTTCGCTATCCGCGTGGGGAAGGTTTCGGCGTGGCGCTGCCGAGCGTGGGCGAGGTGCTGCCGCTCGGGCGCGGGCGCATTCTGCGCGAGGGTGGCAAGATCGCCCTCCTGGCGCTCGGCACGCGGCTCGCCGAGGCGCTGAAGGCGGCCGACGAACTGGCCGCGCGCGGCCTGCCGGCAACCGTCGTCGACGCCCGCTTCGCCAAGCCGATCGACACCGCGCTGATCGAACAATTGGCGCGCCAGCATGAAGTTATGGTGGTGATCGAGGAAGGTGCGATCGGTGGCTTTGCGGCCCAGGTGATGCAGCATCTGGCGCAGCGCGGCCTGCTTGATGGCGGGCTCAAGCTGCGGCCGATGACTTTGCCCGATCGCTTCCTTGACCACGACGCCCCGCGCGCCCAAATGGAGGCGGCGGGTCTGACCGCCAGTTCCATTGTCCAGACCGTGCTCGGCGCACTCGGCGTCGCGCGTGCCAAGATTGTTCCACTTCGCTGAAAAGTTGCCCAATATGACACATCGTCTCGCGCGCCGTGCCGCGCTGCGCCTTTCCCTGGCCGCACTGGCTGGTCTCGCTGCCTGGCCGGGCTTGGCCCAAGCGGCCGATGCCGCGGTGCTGGCGCCCATCCGCGCCCTCAATGAGGCGCTCGCCGCCGTTATCAAATCGGGCAAGGCGACGCCGTTTCCCGAGCGTTTCGCGACCCTGTCGCCGGTCGTGCGGCAGAGTTTCGACCTTCCCACCATCCTCCGTCTGGTGGTCGGGACGCGCTTCGCCGGGTTTCCGCCCGAGCTGCAGATGGCCCTGCTGGAGGAGTTCCACCGCTTCACGGTGGCCAGCTATGTCGCCAATTTCGATGGCAGCTCCAGCGAGAAACTCGAACTGCTGCCGGAAACCCGGCCGGTCGGCGCCGATCAGGTGGTGCGCACCCGGATCATCTTTTCGAAGGATGATCCGGTGCGCGTCGATTACGTGATGCATAACGAGGGTGGCACCTGGCGGGCGGTGGACGTGCTGCTCGATGGCTCGATCAGCCGGGTCGCCGTGCAGCGCTCGGATTTCCGCCGTCTCCTCGAAACCGGCGGGGCGCCGGCGCTGATCGTGAGCCTCAGGAAGAAAGTCGCCGATCTCTCGGGCGGCACGATGCAATAGTCGACCATGCTCGGGGCGGCGGCGATCGCGGCGATTTTTTCGGGCCTTGGCCTCGCCCAGGGCGCGGCCGGGCTCGTTGCGCTCGAGCGTTTCATTGACGCACCCACGATCACGGCGCTGGATTTGCCCCCGATCAGCGTGCTCAAGCCACTGCACGGCGAGGAGCCCGCGCTGGAGGCCGCACTCGCCTCGTTCCTGGCGCAGGATTATCCCGATTTCCAGGTGGTATTCGGCATCCAGAACCCCGCTGATCCGGCGCTCGCCGTGGTCGAGCGGCTGCGCCTGCGGTTTCCGGGGCGCGATATCGCCCTGGTGGTGGACGCAACCCAGCACGGCCGCAACCGGAAGATCGGCAATCTCATCAATATGCAGCGCGCGGCGCGCCACGATACCTTGGTGATCGCCGACGCCGATATCCATGTCGCCCCGGATTATCTGCGCAGCCTGGCCGCCGCCCTCGCCGAGCCCGGAACCGGGATGGTGACGACGCTCTATACCGGTCTGCCGGTGCAGAACACGCTGGCCTCGCGCATGGGGGCGATGCAGATCAGCCAGGTCTTCCTGCCCGGCGTGCTGCTGGCGCGCGCGCTCGGGCGCGAGGACGGGCTGGGCGCGACCATGGCGCTTCGGCGCGCGACCCTCGATGCCGCTGGCGGTTTTGCCGCACTCGCCGATCTCATCGCCGATGACGCGGCGCTGGGCGCGCGGGTGCGCGCGCTCGGGCTGCATGTGCGGCTGGCCCGCACCGTGCCCGCGACCACCGTCGCGGAAAGCGGCTTTCGCGCGCTCTGCCACCATGAGCTGCGCTGGGCGCGGGTCAACCGCTCGATCGCGCCACTCGGCTTTGCCGCCTCGTTGGTGCAGTATCCCCTGGCTTTCGCGCTGATGGCGCTGGCGCTGGCGCCGGCGGCGGGTTGGGCCGCTTCATGGTTGGTGTTCTGCTGGTTCTGCCGCGCCGCTATCATGCGTGGTGTCGATCGCCGGCTTGGCCTCGCCCCGCCCACGCCGCTCGGCCCGGCGGTGCTGCTGCTGCGCGATCTGCTCTCGGTCGCCGCCGTGGCCGCGAGCTTCACCGGCAACAAGGTGGTCTGGCGCGGCGAGATCGTCGAGGTCGATCACGCCTCCACTCTGTTGACGAAGACCTGAAAAGGGATCCCTGGCCGCAATGAAAAAAACCCTGTTCCTGCATCCCCCCTCCTTCGATGGCTTCGATGGCGGCGCGGGTTCGCGCTATCAGGCGCGGCGCGAAATCCGCTCCTTCTGGTTCCCGACCTGGCTCGCCCAGCCCGCCGCGCTGGTGCCGGGAAGCCGCCTGATCGATGCACCACCCGCCGGTATCGGGCTGGACGCGGTGCTGCGCGAGGCGGGGAATTACGAGCTTGCGGTGATCCACACCTCGACCCCTTCTTTCGCTTCCGATGCCAAGGTCGCGGCCGCGCTCAAGGAAAAAAACCCTCGGCTCGAAATCGGCTTCGTCGGCGCCAAGGTCGCGGTGCAGCCTGAGGAGAGCCTGCGTGATGCCCCGGCGATCGACTGGGTGGCACGCAACGAGTTCGATTTCACCGTCAAGGAAGCCGCCGAGGGCCGCGCGCGCGCCGCGATCGATGGGATTTCCTATCGCGATGGCGCAGGGGGCATCACGCATAACCGCGACCGCGCCATCCTCGAAGACATGGATCAGCTTCCCTTCGTCACCGAGGTCTATCACCGCGATCTCAGGATCGCGGACTATTTCATCGGCTATCTCAAACACCCCTATATCTCGCTCTACACCGGGCGCGGCTGCAAATCGCGCTGTACGTTCTGCCTCTGGCCGCAGACCGTGGGCGGGCATCGCTACCGGGTGCGCAGCGTCGGCCATGTCATCGAGGAAATCCGCCTCGCGAAATCGCTGTTCCCCGAGGTCCGGGAATTCTTCTTCGACGACGACACTTTTACCGACAACCTGCCGCGCGCCGAGGCGATCGCGCGCGAGCTGGGCAAACTCGGCGTCACTTGGTCATGCAACGCCAAGGCCAATGTGCCGCGCGAGACCTTGAAGGTTTTGAAGGATAACGGGCTGCGCCTGCTGCTCGTCGGCTACGAGAGCGGCAATCAGCGGATTTTGCACAACATCAAGAAGGGCATGCTGATCGAGGTCGCGAAGAAATTCTCCCGCGATTGCCGCGAGCTTGGGATAACCATCCACGGCACCTTCATCATCGGGCTGCCCGGCGAAACCCGCGAAACCATAGAGGAGACCATCCGCTTCGCCATCGAGGTCAATCCGCACACGCTCCAGGTTTCCCTCGCCGCGCCCTATCCTGGCACGGAGCTTTATACCCAGGCGATGGCAAACGGCTGGCTCGATACCGCGCACGCCGAGCTGGTGGACGCGCACGGCCTACAGATCGCACCCCTCCATTATCCGCATCTCTCGCATACCGAAATGTTCGACAATCTCGAAACCTTCTACCGCCGCTTCTATTTCCGCGCGCCGAAAATCGCGTCAATCCTGGGCGAGATGCTGACCAGCCCGCAAATGATGGCGCGGCGGCTGCGCGAGGGGCGCGAGTTTTTCCAGTTCCTGCGCGAGCGCCAGGCCCAGAAAGCCGCCTGAAACAGCGTCCACCCGCCACCCCGGTGTCACCTACTACGCCCTCGCCGAGGCGGTCTGGAATGCCGCCGAAAAGCGAAGAGAAGCCCACATCATCCACAGTTTCGGCCGCGCCGATCAAGTCGATCACGTCGCCCTCCAACGCTTGGTTCGCAGCATCAATCGCATGTTGGGTGAGGGTGAGAACGAGGTGCCGTCGAAAGATGTCGCTAGCACCGGGCGGGTCGATATCGCGGCCCGCCATCAAGCCGAGGGCCGGGGTATTGTTCAGCGAACAAAAGTCAGCCCAACGTCAGAGAAATCCTAGGAAAACGCGGTTGGTGCTCGGAAGAGTGCCGCTGCCAGGAAGATACCCAGGGTCTGAAGCCCTGGGTATCTGCGAAGGTCAGCCGGCCTTGATCGCGATGCGCTTGGCCTTGTTCTGGCTCTCTGGCCGCTTCGGAAGCATCACGGTGAGAACCCCATTCTTGAACGCGGCCTCGATCTTGTCCGGATCCACGTCCACGCCGAGCTGGATCGAACGCTGGAACTTGCCGTGCCACCGCTCGGTATAGGTCGGCCTCTCGTTCTCGGATTTCTTTTCCCCCTTGAGCGTCAGCACGTCGTCCTTCAGCGTGAGTTCGACGTCCTTCTCCTCCAGGCCAGGAAGTTCAGCCACCACGCGCACGTCCTTGTCCGTCTCGGACACCTCGACATGCGGCCACGCACCCATCCAGCCCCCCTGGGCAACGGGCAGATCAAAGCTACGCAGGAAGTCGTCGAATGTGCGGTTCATCTCGCGATGCAGCGCGAGAAACGGGTTTTCATCCCCGGAGTAACGGGACGCCGGCATGTTCCGGTTACGGCTCCAGGGCATCAGGCCTTTCACGTCCATGACACACCTCCTTTAAGACGAACGGGACGCGTGGACACCAGTTCGCTAGCGCCCACGCCGGCTGTTGGTTCGAATGACCGACCGCTGGCTAGGCCGCCTTGCTCTCGATCTGCTGCGGCTGATTGCTATTCGCAATCTCGATGCGCCGCGGCTTCAAAGCCTCGGGCACCTCGCGGACCAGATCGATGCACAGCATGCCTTTCTCTAGGCTGGCGCCGGCAACCTTCATGTAGTCGGCCAGGCTGAACTGGCGCTGGAAGGACCGTCCGGCGATCCCGCGGTGGAGATACTGGCCACCGTTCTGCTCGACCTTCTTGCCGGCAACAACCAGCGAGTTCGGCTGCCAGGTGATCATCAGCTCATCCGGGGCGAACCCCGCGACGGCCAGCGTCACGCGGTACGCATCTTCGCCCGTCTTCTCGATGTTGTAAGGCGGGTAGTTGTCATCCGGGTTAAGACGCAGAGCGTCCTCGAACATCTGGTCGAAGCCGATCAGAGACCGGCTGAGCGGTGCAAGATCCATCATTCCCATAGCCACATCCTCCTGTGAGCAACATGGATACGAGATCCGGAGCCCAATGGACTCCTCCCCAGCCCCCATAGGGCGTCTGGCGACCAAATAGCTAGTAGAGGCCAATCTGATTTCAAGAGCGACACCCGAGTCTGCCGCGCAACAATCAACGTGAGAATCCGCGTCGATCAGGGTGAGAGTATGGAGGCCTACTATCTGCTGAGTTCGGCAATGACACCCGAGCGGTTCGGTGAAATCACCCGCGCGCACTGGGGCATTGAGAACCGGCTGCACTGGCGGCGGCATGTGAGCAGGAACGAGGACTAGGCCCGCAACCGCATCGGACGTACCCGAGAACCTCGCGGTGCTGCGCCACATGGCACTGAACCTGCTGCGCAAGGAGCCATCTCGGCGTTCACTGCCGAAAAAAACTTGGATGCGCCACCCTCAGTGACGCTTCCCTGGCCAAAACCCTGGCTCAAGCCTGAAAAGCGATTGCCCTGAGCTCAGGTATCGTCGAAAGAGGGAAAATCGTCTGGCGTGTTCGCGGCGTCGTCCCAGCCGCCTGCGGGGTCAGCAGGGGTGGCATCGTTCTGAGTGCTATCCCACCCGGCATCTCCGCTCGCCGGATCGTTCGTCACATTATCCCAAGGGTTGGCTGGCGCGACGCCGGGACTTGACCAGGGCGAGCCGCCGGGCAGTGCCGGCTCGGTCGGGGAAAAACCGCCGGCCTCGGCGCGGTGGGAGGAAAACAGGTCCATCAGAGCATTGCCGACCACCATGCCGCCGGCGACGCCGGCCGCGGTCGTCAGCGCCGAGCCGAGAAATCCGCTGCCTGACCGCTGCAACAAACCGGGCTGGTAGTTGGGGGGATATTGCGGCGGCGGGGGTTGATAGGAGGGGCCGGGCGCCGGCCCCTGACCACCGCCGCCGAAAATGCCGCTGAAAAATCCGCCCGCGCGCGGCGCCGCGGTCTGCGCTTGCTGGCGGGCCTGCTCCAGCTCGGCCTGCATCTGGCGGAGGCGATTTTGCGCCTCGGCAAGCGCGTGTTCCTGGACGAAGGCGGTCTGGGTGAGGCGATAGCGCGCCGTCGGGTAGCGGGTGAAAAGCTCTGCGATCAGGGCATCGGCCTCGGGGTCGATGGGCGGCAGCGTGGGCGCGGTGGCCGGCACGGAGCCCGCGAAGCCGCCGGCCTCGGCGCCGCTGATCCGGGCGATGAAGCGGGTAATGATGTCGCGTTCTTCAGGGGTCATGGCATTTGTCCTGGGTTGCCCTCATGCGCCCATGTGGCGGCAGGCGCTCGCGGCTTCAAGCCGGATTGTTCTCGTATTTGGCGAGTTGCCAATGGCTGGGCTCGGCCAAGGCCGCCTCATACCAAGCGGCAACCAGCGGAAAGGCACGAACACTCGCGCAATAGACGCGGGAATCGGCGGAGAGATCGGGCTCGTAGCTCAAAAAACGCGCCACCACCGGGGCATACATGGCATCGGCCGCGGTGAACGCGGCGCCGAACAAATAGGGGCCGTCTGCGCCAAAACGCGCGCGCGTGCTGCGCCAGATCGTCTCGATCCGCGTGATATCGGCCATCGCCTCGCGGGTTCGCCCGAGGCCCGGGGCATGGCGGCCGAGATTCATTGGCATGATCTGACGCAAGCTGCGAAACCCGGCATGCATCTCGGCCGCAATCGATCGCGCCTGGGCGCGCGCGACGCTCGCTCGCGGCCACAGCGCGGGGACGATTTCAGCGCAATATTCCGCGATCGCGAGTGATTCCCAGACCTGGTGCCCGCGATGCTCGAGATAGGGCACAAGCCCGCTCGGCGAGGCTTGTCGGATGGCCGCGGTCGCGCCGTCGCCGGCCAGCGGGATCACCACCTCCTCGACATCGAGCCCGGCGAGCCGCACCATCAGCCAACCGCGCATCGACCACGACGAATAACGCCGCGTGCCGATGAAAAGCCTGCCCTCGGCCATGGGCATCATTACGCCGTGCGGTCGCCAGCGGCGCCGAGTGCCGCCTGGGCGGCCGCCAAGCGGGCCACCGGCACGCGATAGGGGCTGCACGAAACGTAGTCGAGCCCGACGCCCTCGCAAAAATGGATCGAGGCGGGATCGCCGCCATGCTCACCACAGATACCGAGCTTGAGCGCAGGTTTGGTAGCGCGGCCGCGTTCGGCGGCAATGCGGACCAGCGCGCCAACGCCATCGATATCGATCGAGACGAAGGGATCCTTTTGCAGAATGCCCGCCTCGATATAGTGAGGCAGGAATTTCCCCGCGTCGTCGCGCGAGAGACCGAAAGTGGTCTGGGTGAGATCGTTGGTGCCGAAGCTGAAGAAATCAGCGACCTTGGCGATCTCGTCGGCGACCAGGGCGGCGCGCGGCAATTCGATCATCGTGCCGATCGAATAGGCGAGCTTGCGCCCGGCGGCGATGAATACTTCCCGGGCGACTTTCTCGATCTGCGCGCGAGTGATTTCAAGCTCGCGCCTGGTGCCGACCAGCGGGATCATGATTTCCGGCACCGGCGCTTCCCCGGCCTCGCGCGCGACCTCAAGCGCGCCCTCGAAAATCGCGCGGGCCTGCATCTCATAGATCTCGGGATAGGTGATGCCGAGACGGCAGCCGCGATGGCCGAGCATCGGATTGGCCTCGGCGAGTTCGGCGAGACGCCGTTCCATCGAGGCGACGTCCTGGCCGAGCGCGGCCGCGACCTCGGCGATCTCGTTGGCGCCATGGGGCAGGAATTCATGGAGCGGCGGGTCGAGGAGACGGATGGTGACCGGGAGCCCCGCCATGATGCGAAACAGCGCAATGAAATCATCCCGTTGATAGGGCAGGAGTTTTTCCAGGGCGGCGCGGCGGCCGGCCTCATCATGCGCCATGATCATCTGGCGCACCGCGCTGATCCGCGCGGGGTCGAAAAACATATGCTCGGTGCGGCAGAGGCCGATCCCCTCGGCGCCGAATTTGCGCGCGGTTTCGGCATCGAGCGGGGTTTCCGCGTTGGCCCGCACGCGCATCCGGCGATAACGATCGGCCCAGCCCATCAGGGTCACGAAATCGCCCGACATGGCGGGCTCGATCATCGCCACGGCGCCCACGAACACTTCGCCGGTCGCGCCATCGAGGGTGATGGTCTCGCCCCCCCGCACCACTTGCCCGCCGGCCGAGAGCGTCTGCGCGCCGTAATCGACGACGATGCCGCCCGCCCCGGCGACGCAAGGCCGGCCCATGCCGCGCGCCACCACCGCGGCGTGGCTGGTCATGCCGCCGCGCGTGGTCAGGATGCCGCGGGCGGCGTTCATGCCGTGGATATCCTCGGGGCTGGTCTCGATACGCACCAAAATCACCGACTCGCCCTTGGCCGCGCGGCTTTCCGCCTCGTCGGCGCTGAACACCACCACGCCGACCGCGGCGCCGGGGCTCGCCGGCAGACCCTTGGCGAGCGCCTTGCGCGCCATCTTGGGGTCGAGCGTCGGGTGCAGCAACTGATCGAGCGACGCGGGATTGACGCGCCGCACCGCTTCGGCCTCGTCGATCAGCCCCGCCTGGGCCATCTCGACAGCGACACGAAGGCTCGCCTGCGCGGTGCGCTTGCCGTTGCGCGTTTGCAGCATGTAGAGCCTGTTCTTCTCGACGGTGAATTCGATGTCCTGCATGTCCCGATAATGTTTTTCCAGGACATCACGGATTTTCAGCAATTCGGCATAGGCGGCGGGCAGCGCCTTTTCCATGCTGCTCTCGCCGGGCTTGGCCTGCGCTTCCGAAAGCGGCTGCGGCGTGCGGATGCCGGCCACCACGTCCTCGCCCTGGGCGTTCACCAGATATTCGCCGTAAAAAACATTCTCTCCGGTTGACGGGTCGCGGGTGAAGCAAACGCCGGTCGCGCAATCATGGCCCATATTGCCGAACACCATCGCTTGAACGTTCACCGCCGTCCCCCATTCTGCGGGGATGTCGTGCAGGCGGCGATAGGTGATGGCGCGCGGGTTCATCCAGCTCCCGAACACCGCCCCGATCGCGCCCCAAAGCTGATCCTCGGGATCTTGGGGAAAAGGTTTTCCGGTTTCTTCCTCGATCATGTCCTTGTAGGCGGCAACCACGCGGTGCCAGTCCTGGGCGCTGAGCGCGGTATCCTCGATGGCGCCTTCATCGAGCTTCACATGCTCGATGATCTCCTCGAAACGATGATGGTCGACGCCGAGCACCACCGAGCCATACATCTGGATGAACCGGCGATAGCTGTCCCAGGCGAAGCGGGCATCGCCAGAGGCCTCGCCGAGCCCCTCCACGGTCAGATCATTGAGGCCGAGATTGAGCACCGTATCCATCATTCCCGGCATCGAGACGCGGGCACCCGAGCGCACCGAGACCAGAAGCGGCTTGTGCTTGTCGCCAAATTTCCGCCCCGTGGCCTGCTCGATGCGGGCGAGAGCGGCGCGGACCTCGGCCTCCAGCCCGTCGGGATAGCGGCGCTCATTCTCGTAAAACGCCGTGCAGACCGCGGTGGTGATGGTAAAGCCGGGCGGCACGGGAAGCCCGATCGCCGCCATCTCGGCGAGATTGGCACCCTTGCCGCCGAGCAAATCGCGCATCTCCGCGCGGCCCTCGTTGTGCCCGGCGCCGAAGCTGTACACAAATTTGGTCATGCGGCGGCCCTCCTTGAGGATATTACCCACATTGGGGCAAGAAAATCTTCTTTTTCTGAAGAAAAAGAAGCAAAAAGACTTTCTTCCGGTTCTCTCGGAGCGGCACCGCCGACACCACCGCACCACGGAAGAAAAGTTTTCTGGTTCTTTTTTTCAAAAAAGAACATTTTTTCCTTTAGCCCTCGATGAGCGAGAAATCGGCGAAGCGGTTCATGGTATCGCGGATACGTGAAAGAAGTTTCAAGCGATTGCGGCGGAGATCGGGGTTGGGGTCGTTGACGGTGACTTTGTTGAAAAACGCGTCGATCGGCGTGCGGAGGCCCGCCATCGCGCGCATCGCGGCGGCAAAATCCTCAGCGCGCAGGGCGGTGTCGATGTCGCCGCTCGCAACAGCGAGCGCTTCATGGAGCGCGTGTTCCTCGGGTTGGGTAAACAAGGCGGGGTCGGGCTCTCCCGCGTGCGGGCCGTCTTTCTTGTCCTCGATGCGGACGATATTGACCGCGCGGCGGTAGCCCGCGAAGAGATTCGTGCCATCCTCCGCTTTCAGAAGATCAGCGAGGGCCTGGGCCTTCGCGATGAGAAGCAAGAGGTCATCGCGTCCTTCATCCGCGCGCTGCGCGAAGAACGCGGCAGACGCGATGTCATGGCGCAAATCTTCTTCGCGAAGCTGAATTTTTAGGCGTTCCTCAATGAATCCGCCAATACTGACATGATAATAAGCCCGCTGTGCCTGTTCGTCGGGCACGGCAGGTAGGTTCAGCGATCCCAATGCAGAATCAATCAGCGGCCACAGGGAGAGCCGAAGGCGATGTTCGCGGATGATCCGAATGACGCCCAAAGCTGCGCGGCGGAGTGCGTAGGGATCACCGGAGCCGGTCGGGCGTTCGCCGATCGCGAAGAAACCGGCCAATTGGTCGATTTTGTCGGCCAGCGCGACGGCGATCGGAACCGGTGCCGTCGGCACGGAGTCGCCCGCGCCCTTGGGGAGATAGTGATCGCGGATCGCCTCGGCGATCTCGCGTGGTTCGCCATCATACAGCGCGTAGTAATAGCCCATCACGCCTTGCAGTTCGGGAAATTCGCCGACCATGCCGGTGGTGAGATCGGCTTTGGCGAGCAGGCCCGCACGACATGCCAAATCCACATCAGCGCCCACCAAAGGCGCGATATGCGCCGCAAGCTTCTCCAGACGCTTGGCGCGGTCGTACTGCGTGCCGAGCCTGGCGTGGAAGGTGACCGTTTTCAGCGCCTCGACCCGGCTTTTCAGCCTCACCCGTCGGTCGAGATCATAAAAATGCCGTGCATCCGCGAGGCGGGCGCGGAGAACCCGCTCGTTGCCAGCGATGA
Organism: Pseudomonadota bacterium; assembly: GCA_021841985.1. Next base: position 20,984 of record JAKCCP010000303.1, read on the forward strand.
TCGCGGCACCGCCGTCACTTGCCGCGATATTGGCGACGAACGCGAAATAAGGCGCCAGCGTGTGGTCCTTCGCGCTGTGGAGCGCGAAATAGCGCTGGTTCACCCGCATCGAAACCTGGCGCACCTCGGGCGGCAAATCCATGAAGCGGGCATCGATCGCCCCGAGCAACGCGACCGGCCATTCGACCAGGCCGGTGACTTCGTCGAGTAGCCCGTCATCCTCGACCACATTCAGGCCCTTCGCCTGCGCAACCTCCGCGATCCCTTCGGCAATCCGGCTTCGCCGCTCGGCGGGATCGGCGATGACGAAACGTTCCCGCAACGCCTTTTGCCACTCATTGACGCCGCGCACGGCGAAGGCGCCGGGGGCCATGAAGCGATGCCCCTCGGTCTCGTTGCCAGAGGTCAGCCCGTGCCCGTCATCCTCGCCCTGGCGCAGATCGAAACGCACCACCTCGCCATCGAGGAGGCAGACGATACGCCGCAGCGGCCGCACCCAGGTGAACCGGCTATTCCCCGCGCCCCAGCGCATCGATTTCGGCCACGGAAAGCGCCAGAGCAGGCCGGGCAGCGCGGCTGCGATCAATTCCGATGCGGTTTGTCCGGCGATGAGCCGGTGCAGCACCCAGTAATCGCCCTCGGCCACGAGGTCTTCGCGGGCGGCATCGTGTTTGCGCAGGAACCCGGCGAGCGCTGCCTCCGGCGCGCTCAAACGCGGGCCGCGCTCGGTGCTCTCGCGCGCGGCGACCTCGCCCCTGACCTCGACCGCGAGCGCGATCCGCCGCGGCTCCCAGAACAGGCGGGGCACGCCCGGCACCAGCGGCGCCAAGGCCTCGGCGATCAGGCGCGCGAGGGTTTCGGCGCCCCGCGCCTGCAGCCGCGCCGGGATCTCCTCGCTGAACAATTCGAGAAAGAATTCCGGCATTGGTCAGCCCTCGCCCGCGAGCCAGGCTTCGGCACAGCGTTTGGCGAGGGCGCGGACGCGCCCGATGTAAGCGGCGCGCTCGGCGACGCTGATCACGCCGCGGGCATCGAGCAGGTTGAAGAGATGGCTCGCCTTGATGCACTGGTCATAGGCCGGCTGCGCGACCCCGGCTTCGGCGAGACGGACGCATTCGGCTTCCGCGTCGGCGAAATGGCGCGCCAGCATCGCGGTATCGGCCAACTCGAAATTATGCCTGCTGTAATCGCGCTCGGCGCGCAAAAAAACATCGCCGTATGTTACGCCGGCGCCGTTGAAGTCGAGGTCAAAAACGTTTTCGACGCCCTGGACATACATCGCAAGGCGCTCCAAGCCATAGGTCAGCTCGGCACTGGGGAGCGCGCACCCAATCCCGCCGACCTGCTGGAAATAGGTGAACTGCGTCACCTCCATGCCGTCGCACCAGACCTCCCAGCCCAACCCCCAGGCGCCGAGCGTCGGGCTCTCCCAATCATCCTCGACAAAGCGGATATCGTGCCGCTTGGGGTCGATCCCGAGCGCGCGATAGCTGTCCAGAAGCAGCGCCTGCGGATCCGGCGGGCTTGGCTTCAGGATCACCTGATACTGATAATAATGCTGCAAGCGATTCGGATTCTCGCCATAGCGCCCGTCGCTCGGCCGGCGGGAGGGCTGGACGTAAGCGGCACGCCAGGGTTTGGCCCCGAGCGCGCGGAGGGTCGTTGCCGGATGGAAGGTGCCGGCGCCGACCTCCATGTCGTAGGGCTGCAGGATCAGACAGCCCTGCCGCGACCAGTAGTCATGCAGGCGGAGGATCAGCTCCTGAAAGCTCGGCGCGGGCATGGGCTCCATTGACGAAACGGGGGCGGGGCGTCAGATGGCGCGCACCATAGGGGCCAAGCCTGGCCCGGGCAAGGCGAGGGGCGCCGCCCTGGACCCTTCCCCCCCTTCAGGGCGGGGGTCTGGGGCCACTGGCCCCAGCGGGTCCAGGGCGGCGCCCTGGTCTTGCCTTCCCCCGCGCCGGCTCAGTGTGGTGCGGGCAGCGAGAGCGTGAAGACGTGGTTGTTGGCGCTGGTGAGTTTCAGCACGTAGTTCGGCGCCGACAGCGTGGGAGTACCGGCGGGTGGCAGGGTGATGGTCGCCATCGCGCCGATGCCAGCGGTGATCCCGAACGGGCCAGGCTTGAATTGCTGGTAGTCAAAATCGTTGACGATGGCGGTTTTCGGCAGGGTGGTGAGGGTTTTGGTGTCCCAGTGCTCCGCCATTTGGCCGCTGCCAGCCTCCACCAACGCGGCATCGACGATATGCGAGGGCGCCTCGGGCGTGCCGGCGTCGAGATAGGCGTGGAAGCGCACGCTGCCATCGGCGGCAAGCACGCCGTCGCTGAGCGAGACATGGTGCTTGCTCGGACTGACCGGGCCACCATGGAAGGGCGTCACGACGGAGCCGCGGTAATAGCTGTAGGTGCCGATATCGAACACCGCGACGAAGGCGAAGAGGGCGAGCGCCAGCGTGCGCAGCCGGCCGTCATCGAGCGGCAGCGGCAGGCTGCCGGCGGTCCAGCGGAACCATCCCCGCCCAGCCAGCGCCGGATTACGCCGCAGGCGGACATTATCGAGCGCATAGGCGCCGCCGCCGGCGAGCAGCAGCGTCGTGCCCATGGCGAGGTTACAGGCCGCCATCGTCCATTCATCGATGCAGGTGGCGCCCTGCCAGCCGAACATGAGCATCAGCACCACCGAGAACCCGACCGAGACCAGGGCGGAGGCGCGGGTGAAGAGGCCGAGCATGAGAAAAAGCCCGGCGATCAGCTCGGCGGCGCTGAACAGGATGACCCCGGCATAGAGCAGCACGAAATGGTGCAGCATATAGGCGATCACCTTGTCCATCCCGAGGATCGCGCCGGGCATGGCCGTGTGGAACTTATGCGCCATCCAGTTGTGCCCGCTCCAGGCGTCGAGCTTGGAGGGGGCGTAGATGAAGCGGCGCGAGCCGCCGCCCCAATAGATGAAGCCCTGGATGAAGCGCACCGCGAGCAGGCCGAGCCCGGCATTGCGCCAGCCGGCATCCGCCAGCGAACGTCCGGCGAGATCGGGGGCGAATGATTTGAGCGTGGTGGTGTTCATGCTTCTTCTCCTGGCCGGCTCAGTTCTGGCCGGATGATGCGCTAGCGTTATAAGGCTGAAAACCATAGCGGGCGAAGATTTTCAGCGCCTCGGGGGAATGGATAAAGTCGAGCCAGGCGCGCCCGGCGGCGGCGTGCGGCGCTCCCTTGACCAGTGCGCCGGCATAGATGGCGGTCGCGTTCTCGGCGGCGGGGATGGCGATATCGGCGATCGGGTGGCCGGCCTGCTCCTGGAACGCGGCTTCCGATTGCCACGTCACCCCGGCCATCGCCTTGCCCTGCATGAGCCAGAGCGGGGTTTCGCGGTGGTGGATATGGGTGAGCAGCGTCGTTCCAGCCTTCACCTTGGTCTCATAAACCTGCGTCACCAGGGCCTCGCCGCCGACTTTGCGGAGCGCTGCCTTGATCTGACGGGCAATGCCCTCATAAGCGGGATTGGGCATCACGAGACGCACCTCCGCCCGGCCGAGATCGGCGAGGCTCGTGATATGGCCGGGGTTGCCCTTGGGCACCATGATGGTCAACGTATTGGTGACATAGGGCACCGCCGGCCCCTCCAGCACCCCCTCCGCGATGAGCGCCTGGATTTTCTTCAGCCCGGCGAAATAGGCATCCGCCGGCGCCGTCCAGGTCATGTTGCCCGAAGTGATGGTGCCATGGGCTGCGATCTGCTTGACCAGCATGCCGGGCGGAATGGTTTCGTAGTAGATTTTCCCGGCGAAATCGGGATGCGCCGCCTCGAACGCCGCAACCAGCGGCGCCATGGCGAAGAAGTAATTACCGCCGACATAGAGCACGAGCTTGGCGCCGAACGGATCGCCATGGAAATCGGCGAGATTATCCACTTCCGGCACGGTGAACTCGAAGCCGCGGGCGCGGACGTCGTTGTTGGCGCCGTTCTGCCACGGCGGATAGGGGGCATCACCGGCCATCGCCGGGCCGGCCGGCGACCCGGCGAGGGCGGTGAGCGCGAACGCGGAAAGGGCCACCCGAGCGGCAGCGCGGCGAAACTTTGTCCGCCTGGATTTCGATTGCTTCATGCCAGTCTCCAGAACTCCGGCCCAAGCGCCGGAATGAAGCATAGGATGACGGCGCTGGACGAGGATATCCAACGAATTGTAGCGCTCAAATTATTCTTATAAAATGATTGATTGATGCGAATTAATAAGGCCCTGCCACGCCATGCGCCAGCGCCTCGGTGCGCAGCTCGCGGGCGCGGGCGAGGATCTTGTTTTCGATCTCGCTGATCGTGGTCTTGCTCATCGCCGCGTCCACCCATTGGCCGTTCTGCTGCACCTGGCGGAAGATCGCGACCCGCAGCGCATCGGCGCGCAGGCCGCGGCCGAGGATATAGGCGGTGGCGCGGAAGCGTTCGCCGGGCGAGGAGGGGGGCTGGAACCAGTCGGTGATGATCACGCCGCCGAACGGGTCTTCCGAGGCGAGTGGCATGAAGGAGAGGGTGTCGAGAGCGCCGCGCCAGAGATAGGCATTGACCCCGACCCCGGCATTCGCCGCCGCGCCGCCTTTCGCCCCGGCCCCGGGATCACCGAAGCCCTCCTGCTTGGGCGCGGTGCTGGCGCAGCCGGCGAGGCCAAGCGCCAGCGGCAGCAGCAGTAGGAGGGCGAGCGAGGGGCGCGACATCAGGGGCGATGGCTCCGATCCGGAAGAGCCTGTCTCTAGCCGCTCGCCACCCTGCCGCCAAGCGCCCGGATCTCTCTTCCCGCGCTGGCGTGGCTGTGATTAGCTCAAGCGCATGCCCCGTCTCGCGCCGAAACGAGAAAGCCTGCCGGCTGACCGCCTGACACTGCGGCTTGACCTCGCCTCGGGTGCGCGGATCGGGCCGGGGAAGGTCGCGCTGCTCGAAGCGATCGGGCGGAGCGGCTCGATCTCGGCCGCCGGGCGCGAGCTTCGCATGTCCTATCGCCGCGCCTGGGATCTCGTGGAGGAACTCAACCACAGCCTCGGCGTGGCGATGGTCAACACCGCCACCGGGGGCTCGGGCGGCGGCGGCGCGGCGCTGACCCCAGCCGGTCAGGCGCTGATCACCGAGTATCGCGCCCTGGAGCGCGAGGCCCTGGCGCTGGCCGCGCCCCGTATCAAGGCGATCCTCCGTGCGCGGGAAAGCTGACGGAAAGCACTACATCTCCTCGATGCGCTCGACGCCCGGCAGCAGCCGCACCGACTGCGCGAGGCGCGGCGTGACGGTGAAGCCGCCGGAGAGCACGATCTCGACCTCCTGGCCAAGCTCCGCCAGACGCGGCACCAGGCGCACCCGGCCCTTGCCCCCCCGCGCGCTGGCGAGCAGATCGCGGATATGCGGGACGGCTTCGCTGTCGCGCAGCCAGACACGAAGCCCCGTGCCGATCCCCGCGGCCGCGGTGTCAAGCGCCATGATCTCCTGGGCGGTGATGCGCAGGCTTTCGCCCTCGAGCTTGAGATCGGCCACCGCCAGCAGGCTGGCGCCAGGTTGGAGCAAGTCGCGCGCGCGCCCCAACACCTCGCTGAACAGCGTGATCTCGAAGGAACCCCCGGCATCGGAGAGCCGCGCCCAGGCCATGCGGCTGCCGGTGCGGGTCGGGCGCTCCTTGATGCCGATCAATGTGCCGGCGAGCCGCACCCGGCCCACCCCGGCCCCGACGCGCGCCGCCAACTGATTGCTCGCCACCACGCCGAGGCGACGCAGCGCCCCGGCATAGGCATCGAGCGGATGGGCGGTGATGTGAAACCCGACCGCCTCCGCCTCATAGCCGAGCCGCTCCATCGGCGGCCATTCCACAACATCGGGCAGGCGCGGCGCCTCGCGCTGCCCGCCTGCGCCGAACAGCCCCGCCTGCCCACTATCGCGTTCGGCGGCGGCCGCCTGGGCGCGGCGCAGAAGGGTCTCGGCGCCGGCGAAAACCCGGGCACGGTTGCGCTCCAGCGCATCGAACGCGCCCGCCTTGGCGAGATTCTCGATCTGCATGCGATTGAGCACGCGGGCGTCGATGCGGCCGGCGAAGTCAGCGAAATCGGCGAAGGGGGTATCGCCGCGCGCTGCGACCAGCGCCCGCATCGCCGCCTCGCCGACCTTCTTCACCGCCGCCAGGGCATAGCGGATGCAAAGCTTGCCCTCCGCGTCGCGCTCAAGCGTAAAATCCGCCCCCGAACGGTTGATATCGGGCGGCAGCACGGCGATGCCGAGGCCGAGCGCCTCCTGGCGCAGGGCGGCGAGCTTGTCGGTATTGTTGATGGCAAGGCTCATGCAGGCGGCGAGGAAGGCGGTCGGGTGGTTGGCGCGCAGCCAGGCGGTTTGATAGGCGAGCAGGGCATAGGCTGCGGCATGCGATTTGTTGAAGCCGTAATCGGCGAATTTTCCCATCAGGTCGAAAATCTCGCCGGCCTTCTCGGGCGCGATGCCGCGCGCCTCGGCCCCTTCGAGGAAGATGCGGCGCTGCGCCTCCATCTCACTGCGGATTTTCTTGCCCATGGCGCGGCGCAACAGATCAGCCGCCCCCAGGCTAAAACCCGCAAGCTTCTGCGCGATCTGCATCACCTGTTCCTGATAGACCATGATGCCATAGGTCTCACCAAGGATATCGGCGAGATCGGGGTGCGGCGGCGCCCATCTCTCGCCGTGCTTACGCTGGCAATAGGCCGGGATATTGGCCATCGGGCCGGGGCGATAGAGGGCGACGGCGGCGATCAGATCCTCGAAGCGGTCAGGGCGCATCTGGCGCAATACGTCGCGCATGCCCTGGCTTTCAAATTGGAACACCCCTCCGGCATCGCCGCGGCCGAGCATCTCGTAGGTCGCGGCGTCATCGAGCGGCAGATGCGCGAGATCGACCTCGATGCGCTGCTCGGCCAGAAAATCGACGGCACGCTGGAGAATGGTGAGCGTGGTGAGACCAAGAAAATCGAATTTCACCAGTCCCGCCTGCTCGACATACTTCATCGAGTATTGGGTGACAAGAAATTCCGAGCGAGGATCTCGATAAAGCGGCACCAGCTCGATGAGCGGCCGGTCACCGATCACGATGCCGGCGGCGTGCGTGCTGGCGTGGCGATAGAGCCCCTCGATCTGCAGCGCGATTTCCAGCAAACGCGCCACTGCTTCATCGTCCTCGCGCGCCTGCTGCAAGCGCGGCTCACCCGCGATCGCCTGCGCGAGGGTCGTGGGTTTCGCCGGATTATTGGGGATCAGTTCGGCGATCCGGTTGACCTGGCCATAGGGCAGGCCGAGCACGCGCCCGACATCGCGCACCGCGGCGCGGGCCTGCAATTTGCCGAAAGTGATAATCTGCGCCACGCGGTCGGCGCCGTATTCGGCCCGCACATACGCGATCACCTCGTCGCGCCGGTTCTGGCAGAAATCGATGTCGAAATCCGGCATCGAAACCCGCTCAGGATTGAGGAAACGCTCGAACAAAAGCCCGAAGCGGAGCGGGTCGAGATCGGTGATGGTGAGCGCCCAGGCGACCACCGAGCCGGCGCCCGAGCCGCGCCCTGGCCCGACCGGAATACCTTGCGCCTTGGCCCATTGGATGAAATCAGCAACGATCAGAAAATAGCCAGGAAATCCCATCGCGGCAATGACGCCGAGTTCGTAATCGAGCCGTGCGCGATAGCGTTCAATCATCGTTGTATCCGCCGCCTGGGCGGTCATGCGCGCCGCCAATCCAGCAATCGCCATGGCGCGCAGTGTCTCTTCCTCGCTGGCGCCCGCGGGAATTTTTGGAAACACCGGAAGCATCGGCTGGCGCCTTTCCGCCATCACCGCGCAACGTCTGGCAATCGCCAGCGTATTGTCGCAGGCGTCCGGCAGATCGGCGAACAGCGCTCGCATCACGGCGGCCGGCTTGAACCAATGCTCTTCCGTGACGCGGCGACGCTCCGGCTCGGCCAGGGTGCGGCCCTCGGCGATGCAGAGCAGCGCATCGTGCGCGGCGAACATTTCTGGTTTGCCAAAAAAACATTCGTTGGTGGCGACCAGCGGCAAGCCGGCGCCATCGGCGAGCGCGATCAGGCCGGGTTCCAGGCCGCGCTCGGCGGGCAGACCATGGCGCTGCAGCTCGATCACCGTGCGATCGGCAAAAGCCTCGGTAAAACTTGTGAGAAGTTCCTCCGCACTGGCGCGCTGGCCCTCGGCGAGCAGACGCGCGAGCGGCCCCGCGGTACCACCGGTAAGCAGGATGAGACCCGCGGCGTGTTCGGCGATCGTCGCGAACGACAGTTGCGGCTTGAGCCCGGGGTCGGAAGCGAAAAAGCCGAGCGAGGAAAGCCGCTGCAAATTCGCCAGACCTTGCGCATCCTGGGCAAGCAGCACTAGGTGATCGGGCGGCAGGCGCGGATTGTCCGGCCGCGCGAGGCCGATCTGACAACCGATGATCGGCTGCACGCCGCGCGCGGCGCAGGCCTCCGAAAATTCCAGCGCGCCGAAGAGATTGCCGCTATCGGTGATGGCGACCGCCGGCATTCCACCGGCCCGCGCGAGCTCAGCGATTTTTTCCGCCTTGATCGCCCCCTCGCTCAGCGAATAAGCGGAATGGACGCGGAGATGGACAAAATTTTCATGCGGCATCAGATTCTCCCCGGCTCAGGCTGGCAGCAATTTGCCCGCGCGAAGTGTCACGCGGCGGTCCATGCGTTGCGCGAGATCCGGGTTGTGCGTTGCGATCAACGCGGCGACCCCTTCATTGCGCACCATCGCAAGAAGGGCTGCGAAAACACGATCGGCAGTCGCGACATCGAGATTGCCGGTCGGCTCGTCGGCCAGCAGCACACGCGGCGCATTGGCGAGGGCGCGCGCGATCGCCACGCGCTGCTGCTCGCCGCCCGACAGCTTTCCCGGCAGATGATGGAGACGCTCGGCAAGCCCCAGTGTCGCCAGCAATGTCTCGGCGCGCGCGCGCGCCGAGACGCGTGGGCGGGCGGCGATCATCTGCGGGAGAAGAACATTTTCAAAGGCCGTAAACTCACTCAGAAGATGATGGGATTGATAGACGAAGCCGATGAAATCGCGGCGGATCGCGCTGCGTTCGTTATCGCTCAGTTTCCCGGCATCTCGCCCCGCAACCACGATCTCCCCGCCATCAGGACGCTCCAGCAGGCCGGCAAGATGTAGCAGCGTTGATTTACCGGCCCCCGATGGCGCGACCAGCGCCACGATCTCGCCCGCGGCAAGCGTGAGATCGACCCCTTGAAGAACCGGTAAGGCCCCCGCCTCGGTGCGATAGATGCGCTGCACGGCGCGCAACACCAGCGGCTCACTCATGCCGCAGCGCCTCCACGGGATCGGTGCGCGCCGCCCGCCAGCTCGGATAAAGCGTCGCCAATAACGAAAGTGTCAAGGCCATGCCGATGATTTCGCCGACTTCCCAAGGGTCGAGACGAGCCGGAAGATGAGCGAGGTAATAGACCTCGGGATTGAACACTGACACCCCGGTCACGGCCTCGACCCAGTGCTGCAGCGTCTGGATGTTGAGGCAGAAGACGATGCCGAGCACTGAGCCGATCAGCGTGCCGGAAATTCCCACCGAGGCGCCGCACATGAGAAAAATGCGCATGATGGCGCCACGCGGCGCGCCCAGCGTGCGCAGCACCGCGATATCGCCGGTCTTGTCCTTGACCATCATGATCAGCGAGGAAATCACGTTGAACGCGGCAACCAGGATGATCAGCGTGAGGATGAGGAACATCACGTTCTGCTCGACCTCGACGGCGGCGAAGAAACTGTCGTTGCTGTGCTGCCAATCGACAATCGCGACGTTATCGCCCAGCGCGGCGCGGATGGCACGCGCGACCGCGCCGACATGCAGCGGATCGGCCACCCGCACCTCGATCTGGGTGACGCTCTTGGGCTGCTGGAAGAAAATCTGCGCATCCTCAAGCGGCAAAAAAGCATAGGCCTGGTCATACTCGTTCATGCCGATCTGGAACACCGCGACGACATGATAGGCGCGGATGCGCGGCACTGTGCCGAAAGCGGTCGCGGCGCCTTGCGGGGCAACCAGCGTGAGCACGCTGCCAACGCCGAGCCCGAGACGCCGCGCCATGCCAACGCCCACCACGATGGCATCGCCCGGCGTAAAATCATCGAGCGAGCCTTCAAGAAGGTGATCGGCCACGGCGTGCAGCGCCTTGAGGTCAGCCGCGCGAATGCCGCGCACGAGCCCTCCCGTCGCGGCGCCACGCTCGGCGGAAAAAAGCGCCTGGCCATCGATCACCGGAATCGCCGAGACCACGCCAGGGATCGCGCGGATGTGCGCTGCCAATGCCTCGTAATCGGCCAATCCGCGCTCAGGGCCGCCGCGTTCGGCGGCATAGACGCCGAGATGGCCATTGAGACCGAGGATGCGGTTAAGCAGATCGATCTTGAAGCCGCCCATCACGCTCATCACGATGATCAGCGTCGCCACCCCGAGCGCGATGCCGATCAGCGAGAAGCTGGCAATGACGGAGACGAAGCGCTCGCCACGTCGGGCACGCAGATACCGCCCGGCGATTTTGCGCTCAAACGCATTGAACATGGCGCTAGCCGAGAATTTTCGCCAAGGCCGCCTCGGGCGAAAGCTCCTCGCGCGCCCCGCTCGCGCGTCGCTTCAGCTCGACTTTTCCCGCCGTCGCGCCGCGCGGCCCGACAATGATCTGCCAGGGATGGCCGAGCAGATCGGCGTCATTGAATTTTACGCCGGCGCGTTCCTCGCGATCGTCATAGAGTGCTGCGCCGCCGAGCCGGGCATAGAGGCTTTCGCACAAGCCATCGCAAGCGGCATCGCCCGGCTTGAGGTTGAGAAGGGCGGCGCGGAACGGCGCGATGGCGTCAGGCCAGATGATTCCGGCCTCGTCATGCGAGGCCTCGATCACCGCGCCGACGAGGCGGCTTACACCGATGCCGTAGCTGCCCATTTCGGGATGCACGCTGCTGCCATCGGCGGTGGTGACGGAAAAATTCATCGCCCGGCTGTATTTTGTGCCAAAATAGAAGATATGGCCAACCTCGATGCCGCGCCCCTCGCGCCGCCGCTCGGGCGCGAGCGCGGCGAACGCTGCTGCGTCATGCTTCTCGTCGGTCGCGGCGTAGTGCGAGGTCATCAGGCCATAAAACCGCGCCAGATCCTCGGGCGAGCGCGCATCGAAACCACCTTGTGAATAGTCGATCTCCTCGAAAGCGGCGTCGAAAAACACCTGGCTTTCCCCGGTTGGGGCGAGGATGATGAATTCATGGCTGAGATCGCCCCCGATCGGCCCGGTGTCGGCGGCCATCGGGATCGCCTGCAGGCCAAGGCGCTGGAAGCTGCGCATATAGGAGAGCATCATCCGCCGATAGCTCAGCACCGCGCCGGCCTGGTCGATATCGAAACTATAAGCGTCCTTCATGAGAAATTCGCGCCCACGCATGACACCGAAACGCGGGCGCACCTCGTCGCGGAATTTCCATTGGATGTGATAGACGCTTTGCGGCAATTCGCGATAGGAGCGCACCGATTGGCGAAACAAATCGGTGATCATTTCCTCATTGGTCGGGCCGTAGAGCAGTTCGCGATCATGGCGGTCGCGAATGCGCAGCATCTCCTTGCCGTAGCCCTCATAGCGGCCGCTCTCGCGCCATAGCTCGGCGGGCTGGATGGTCGGCATCAGGAGTTCCTGCGCGCCGATCGCATCCTGCTCTTCGCGCACGATACGGGCGATGTTGTGCAACACGCGATAGCCCGCTGGCAGCCAGGCATAGATGCCAGACGCGGTCTGGCGCACCAGCCCGGCACGCAGCATCAGCCGGTGCGAGACGATCTGCGCCTCGGCGGGCGTCTCCTTGAGGGTCGGCAAGAGCGAGCGGGAGAGGCGCATCGGCGATCCGGTCCCTATTTCTTGGGGTGCCCGTTGCCGGGCGTGCGTCGCAGCCTAGCCGGCCCCGCGCGTTCCCGCCAGATGGCGCACGCCCCGAGCGGCGTCCAGGCCGCTCCCGTTTTTCAAGGCATTATTTTTTTAAGGCATTATTCATTGCGAGGCATCAAGCTCGTGGCATGAACGTCGAGACTGCCGATCGGATAGACGAGGAGAGGCCTGCGGCGGCGCGGGCGGCATACCACCGCGGCGTGGCGTTGCTAGAGGCCGGCCGGCCAGCGGAGGCGCTTGCCGCTTTCCAGCTCGCGCGCGGGCGTGCGCGGGAAATGCCGGAAGCGTTTTATGGCATCGGCAATGCCTGCTTCGCGCTTGGCCGTTTCGCCGAGGCACTCGCGGCCTACCAGGAGATGCTGGCGCGCCGGCCGGATTTCGCCGATGCCTGGTCAAATAGTGGCAATGCGCTGCAGGAACTCGGCCGGTATGAGGAATCGCTCGGCTGTTATCGCGCCGCGCTGACGCATGATCCGCGGCATTTTCAGGCCCATTCCAACATGAGCGGCGCGCTTTACCGCTTGCAGCGCTTCGCCGCGGCGGCAGCGGCGGCGCGGGCGGCAATCGCCTGCGCGCCGACCTGGCCGGTCGGCTATTCCAATCTGGCGGCAGCCTTGCGCGCCCTGGCGCGCTATCCGGAGGCGCTCGATAGCTGCTTTGCCGCGCTCAAGCTCAAGCCGGACTACCCCGAGGCGCTTGTCAATCTCGGCACCACGCTGCACGACATGATGCAGTATCAATCCGCGCTAACCGCCTACGATCTGGCGCTACAATGTGCCCCCGCTCATCCTCTCGCGCTGATGAACCTGGGCGTCTCGCTGCTCGCGCTGAGCCGGCTTGAGGAGGCCATCGCGACCCTGCGCCGGGCCGCCGCGCTGGCCCCCCGGGATCCCGAGCCGATCTTCAACCTCGCCATGGCGCTGCTCAAATCCGGGCACCAGATGGCCGAGGGATTGGCTCTTTACGAACGGCGCTGGGAACGCCCCGAGACGGCGCGGCGCGATTTTGGCCGGCCGCAATGGCAGGGCGAGGCGATCGCTTGGCGGACCATTCTCCTGCATGCCGAGCAGGGCTATGGCGACACCCTACAGTTCATCCGCTACGCGCCGA
>JAKCCP010000254.1 GCA_021841985.1 Pseudomonadota bacterium
ATCGAGAACGCGAAGCTCACGCCACTCGGCAGCGCGACGGTGGCGAGGCTCGGCTGTCAGGTCTGGCGGGCGGAGATTTCGGCCCAGGTCGAGCGGGAGATTTGCCTGACCGAGGATGGTGTTCTGCTGCGGGTGCGCAACGGCGACAAGACCGTGCTCGAGGCGACGGCGGTGAAATATCATCACATCAGCTCGAAGCTCTTCGACATTCCGCCCGATTACCAGGCCGGCTCGAACGCGCAGGCGGTGCCTGGCGCCGCCTATGGCGGGCCCTGAGCGCGCATGAACAACGCCCGTCCCCACGCCCCCTTGCGCGCCACCTTGCCGCTGGCGCGCCGGATGCCGTGGCTGGATCGCGGCGGGCATTTCTCGACGTTGAAGACGCTCTGTCTGCTGGCCCTCCTCGCCCCGGCCTTGTGGCTCGCCGGGGAGAGCCTGGCGGGGACGCTCGGGGCGCGGCCGCTGACCGCGCTCATTCATGAGAGCGGGCGCTGGGCGGTGCGTTTCCTGCTCGTGAGCCTCGCCGTGACCCCCGCCCGCGTGGTGCTGAACTGGCCGCGCGTGACCCTGCTGCGGCGCATGATCGGGGTTGCCGCCGCGGCCTACACGCTGGCCCATCTCGTGCTCTATAGCGCCGATCAGAATTTTCGCTGGCTCGTGATCGGCACCGAGATCGTCGAGCGATTCTATCTCGCGGTCGGCTTTCTTTCGCTGCTTGGGCTTACCGCCCTCGCCGCGACCTCGACCGATGCCATGCTCGCGCGGCTCGGGCGGAACTGGAAGCGGCTCCATCGCGGCATCCATGCCCTCACCGGCCTCGCTTTGCTGCATTTCCTCTTGTCGCTGAAAGCCAATATCACCGAGCCGGTGCTGATGGCCGGGTTTTTCGTCTGGCTCGAGGTCTGGCGGCTGCTCGCGCCGCGCCGGCAGGGGCAGATCGCGGCACTGGTCGCGCTCACCCTGCTGGCCGCGCTGGCGACGGCGGCGATCGAGGCGGGCTGGTATGGCCTTGCGACCCATCTCGACTGGCACCGCGTGCTGGCCGCGAACTGGATGCCGCGCTATGGCGTGCGCCCGGCTTCGGTGGTGGCGCTGGTCGGGGCCGGCGTGATCATCGCCGCACGCCTCCGCCGCCGGAGCGACAATGGCCGCCGTCCACCGCATTTCGTCCCGGCTTGATCGCGCGCCCGCTTGACCGCGGCCTCTCTTGATCGCGAGCCGCTTGACCGCGGCCTCCGGGGTGGGGTTGTGTCAGTTTCATGAAGCACTGGCACATCGACGCGGTGGCGTGGCGCGATTTCGACCCCGCGCGGGTTGACCGCGGCCTCGTTCCGCTGGTCAAGGCGGCGGCGATGGTCGAGCGCAATGGCGAGGATTACGCCCGCTATCTCGACCGCGTCTTTCCCGACGATCCCGCTTTCCGCGAGGCGGTCCAGCATTGGGCGGCGGAGGAAGTGCAGCACGGCGAGGCGCTCGGGCGCTGGGCCATGCTCGCCGATCCGGGCTGGGACTTCGCCGCCGCTTTCGTCCGCTATCGCGCCGGCTATCAGATCCCGATCGACGCCGCGGCCTCCGTTCGCGGCTCGCGCACCGGCGAACTGATCGCCCGCTGCATGGTGGAGACCGGCACCTCGAGCTATTACACCGCTCTTGCCGAGGCCAGCGAGGAACCGGTCCTGGCCACCATCTGCCGCTTGATCGCCGCCGACGAATACCGCCATTTCAAGCTGTTTTACGACCATATGCGCCGTTATCTGGCGCGCGAGCGGATTGGCCTTGCGCGCCGGCTGCGCATCGCGCTCGGGCGCATCGGCGAAAGCGAGGACGACGAACTCGCCTTCGCCTATCATTGTGGTAATGAGCCGGAGGGCGCGCGATACGACCATCGCCGCTGCACCGCGCTCTACATGGGACGGGCGATGGCGTTCTATCGTTTTCGTCATGTCGAGCGCGGGATCGGCATGATCCTGAAAACCGTCGGCTTGCCGCCGCGTGGCCGGCTCTCCGGCCTTGCCGCCCGTGGCGCCTGGTGGCTGATCCGGCGGCGACGGCGGCGATTTGCGGCGGTATGACGCGCGGTATAACGAAGGGGGAGGGGGATGACATGAAACAGCCGGAAGGGGCATCGCCAAGCGGTGGGAGGTCGCGGCTGCGCTGGCTGCTGCTCGCCCCGTTCGCGGCCATGCTCGATGTCGGATCCTATAACCGGATCAGGCCGGCGCTGGCCGGCATCCCGTTCTTTTACTGGTACCAGTTGCTCTGGATCCTGATCGCGGCGGCGATCATTTTCCTGGTCTATCAACGCGAGCGGGATGGGCACATGGCTCGGGATGGGCAGCGCGAGACCGGCGGGGGCGCGCCATGAACCTGACCGCGACCCTCATTTTCGCCCTCATTTTCGTCTTCGTCACCGTGCTCGGCTTCCTCGCCGCGCGCTGGCGGGCCGGCGATCTCACGCAATTGCATGAATGGGGGCTCGGCGGCCGGCGCTTCGGCACCTTCGTCACCTGGTTCCTGCTCGGCGGCGATCTCTATACCGCCTATACCTTCATCGCCGTGCCGGCGCTGATCTACGGCGGCGGCGCGATCGGGTTCTTTGCCGTCCCCTACACGATTCTCGTCTATCCCATTCTCTATCTCGTGTTCCCGCGTCTGTGGACCGAGGCGCGCCGGAGCGGGCACGTGACCGCGGCCGATTTCGTCGCCGCGCGGTTCGCCAATCGCTGGCTCGGCCTGGCCGTCTCGCTGACCGGGCTGCTCGCCACCATGCCCTATATCGCGCTGCAACTGGTCGGCATGGCGGTGGTGATCGGGGCGCTCGGCTTCCAGGCGACCGGATTCGCCGGCGACATTCCGCTGATCATCGCCTTCGTCATTCTCGCCGCCTTCACCTACACCAGTGGTCTCCGCGCCCCGGCGATGATCGCCGTGGTCAAGGACGTGCTGATCTATATCACCGTGTTCGCCGCCATCATCGCCGTGCCGCGGGCGCTCGGCGGCATGAGCCATGTGTTCTCCGCCGTGCCGGCGGCGAAGCTGCTCTTGCCGACGCCGCAAGCCGGCAGTCTCGGGAGTTACAGCGCCTATGCGACGCTGGCGCTCGGTTCGGCGATCGCCCTGTTTCTTTATCCGCACTCGGTCACCGCCATCCTCTCCTCCTCCTCGGCGGCGGTGATCCGGCGCAACGCCGCCATTCTTCCGGCCTATTCCTTCGTGCTCGGCCTCCTCGCCCTGCTCGGCTTCATGGCTGTCGCGATGGGGCTCGGGACGCGGCCGGAATTCGCCGCCGGTTTCGCCCGCTTCGGCACCAATTACGCGGTGCCGGCGCTGTTCCTCGCGGTGTTCCCGTCCTGGTTCGTCGGCATCGCCTTCGCCGCCATCGCCATCGGCGCGCTGGTGCCGGCGGCGATCATGTCGATCGCGGCGGCCAATATCTTCACCCGCAACATCTGGCGCGCCTTCCTCCATCCCGCCTGCACCGATGCCGAGGAAGCGGGCATCGCCAAGCTGGCCTCGCTCGCGGTCAAGGTGGGGGCGCTGTTTTTCATCATCTTCCTGCCGCAGCAATACGCCATCCAGTTGCAGTTGCTGGGCGGCGTCTGGATCATCCAGACCGCGCCGGCGGTGATGCTGGGCCTCTTCTGCCGCTGGCTGAACGGCTGGGCGCTGTTGATCGGCTGGGGGGTGGGGATCGGCTGGGGGACGGCGATGGCGGCCTCGCTCGCCTTCAAGGCGGCGGTCTATCCGCTGACGCTGTTCGGCACCATCGTTCCGGGCTACGCGGCGTTTTACGCCCTGGCGCTCAATCTCGCGGTCTCAGCCGGGCTGTCGCTGCTGTTCAATGTCGCCGGCCGGCGCGCCGCGCCGATCGTCGGCGAGGGCTGAGGACGGTCGGTTCTGACGCAGCGCCGCCGCCCCCTCGGCGACGATCTCCCATAGCGCCTGGGTCAGCGCCTTGCGGTCGGGCAGGGCGCGCGGGTCGAGCGGGGGGTGGAACCGGATCGCCGCGTGCAGGCCCGGCCATTGTGCCAGGCGCCAGAAATGCGCCCCGATGGGGGTCGCGCCGTAATAGGCGAACAGCGGGCGCACCGCGCGGCGGCAGGGGAGGGCGGCGAGCCGGTCATAAGCGATCGAGACCGGCTGGATCAGCGGCGGATCGTCACCCATCGCGGCGGCGAGGAAGGCGGAGCGGAAGGGAAGCACCCGCGAGCCATCTGAGGTCGTGCCTTCCGGGAACAGGATCAGATTATCCCCGGCCTTGAGCCGCGCGGCGATGGCGGCGTGGCCGCGCGCCGTCTCCCGGCGCCGGCGGCTGATGAACACGGTGCGGCCGAGATGCGCGACCAGGCTGATCAGCGGCCAGGAACGGACATCGTCTTTCGAGACGAACACCGCCTGGCACTCCGCGCCGAGGAGGAGGATATCGAGCCAGGAGCTGTGATTGGCGACGAACAAGACCGCCCGGCCGGCCGCCGCCCGGGTGGTCGGCGCGCCGATCACCCGCCGGCGAAGCCCGAAGATGACGCAAATCCCATGCCAGAAGAACCGCGGGAAAATGCGCTTGCCGTCGCCGGGAAGGACGTTGAGGAGGGCTTGCGGCCCTATCGCGAGAAACGTCCAGAGCAGCATCAGGAGGGCGCGGCGAAGGGCGCGCATGGGGCCCGCGACCTGCCCGAGCACGCCGGCCGAAAGCGGCCAGGGCACGTCCGCCGGCCAGGGCGGCAGCAAATGGGGGGGACGTTTCTCCGGCATTATATTTTTACTCTACGCGGTTTCGCGCCGGCTTACCACGCGCCAAGTCCGGCGCGCCGGGCGAGGCCGCGCACGAAGCCGAGCCAGAGCAGTTGCACGAGGAGCGGAAGGAGGGGCAGGAACGGCTTCGCGGGCGGCGGTGCGGCGAGAAAGGCCGCGCAAGTGAGACCGCCGAGGACGGCGAACCCCCAATGGATCACCGCCACCAGCCGCGCATCCAGCCCCGAACGCGCCGCCACCTGATAGAGATGGCCACGATGCGGCGCCGTCACGCGCTCGCCGGCCAGCGCCCGGCGGGCGAGCGTGAAGGCGACGTCGAACAACACCCCGGACAGCAGCAGCGGGACGATCAGGAACGACATCTCGGCGCGCTCGAAGCGGCTCGCCGCGATGCCGAGCACGGCGAGGACGAAGCCGCAGAACTGGCTCCCGACATCGCCCATGAAAATCCGCGCCCGCGGAAAATTGAACGGCAGGAAGCCGGCGAGCCCGGCGGCGAGCAAGAGGGCGGCGAAATAGACGAACCAGCCGCCGAGCCGCTCGGCGATGACGCAGAGAAACAGGCTCGCGATCAGCGCGACACCGCCGGCGAGGCCATCGAGGCCGTCGATGAAATTCATCGCGTTGGTGGTGAAAAGGATCCAAACCAGGCTCGCCCCGGCGCCGAGCCAGCCGAGATCGACGGCGCCGAAATAGGGCAGATGATAGACCCGCACATAGAGCCCGCTGGCGAGTGCTGCGAGGGCGGCGACGATTTGCGCCGCCAATTTCACCGCGAACGGCCAGTCCCGCAGGTCATCGAGGAAGGCGACGATGGCGATCAGCGCCGAGGCCAGGATCACCCCCCGGAAATAGGGGTCGGCGAGGCGCGAGAAGAAAGCGAATTCATAGAGTGTCGCGATCCCGAGCAGAAACGCCGCGACGATCCCGATGCCGCCGCTTTTTGGCGTGGGCAGGCGGTGGGATTTGCGCGGATCGGGCCGGTCCATGACCCCGAGATCGATCATCAGCCGCACCAGCGCCGCCGAGATGCCGGCGAGCAGCAGGGCGAAGGCGATGTGGCGGGCGAAAGCGGTCAGCGTCATGCGGAATCCAGGAAGGGTGAGCGGCGCCCGCACCTTGGCCGAGCACGCCGGCCCCGGCAAGGACGCGGGCGCGCCAGGCACTGCTCTACGAACAAAAGTTTTTGGTTCTTTTTTTCAAAAAGAACCGCTTATCTTTTTTTTATTTCTTCCTCTCAGCAACCTTGCCAGACCGGGGGGCGTTTTTGCAGAAAGGCGTCGATCCCTTCCTCGGCGTCGCGCGCCAGCATGTTGCGGGTCATGGTTTCGGCGGCGTAAGCATAGGCGGATTCCAGCGGCATCTCCGTCTGGCGATAGAACGCTTCCTTGCCGATGGCGACGGTGAGCGGGCTTTTGCCGGCGATTTTGCCGGCGAGTTCGGCGACCGCGTGATCGAGCGCCGCCTCCGGCACCACGCCGTTCACGAGGCCGATCCGCCGCGCCTCTTCGGCGTCGATCATCTCGCCGGTGAGCAGCATCGCCATCGCCGCCTTGCGGGAAACGGCGCGGGTCAGCGCCACCATCGGCGTCGAGCAGAAGAGGCCGATATTGACGCCGGGGGTGGCAAACCGCGTGGTCTCCGCCGCGATCGCGAGATCGCATGTCGCGACGAGTTGGCAGCCGGCGGCGGTCGCGATGCCGTGGACGCGGGCGATCACCGGCTTGGGCAGATGGGTGATCGCGAGCATCAGCCGCGAGCATTGCGAAAAC
>JAKCCP010000067.1 GCA_021841985.1 Pseudomonadota bacterium
TATTGGAAGCGATAAATGTGTTTTCATCTACAACGCGAACAAAAATCGCTTCGTTGGTAATTGGTTCGAACGGTGCGGGATCGGGATTCATTTCACTGCGGGATCGGAGGGTAACTCTATCACCGGCAATGCCTTCATAGACAATAGAAATCAAGTCAAATATGTTGGTACGCGCTATCTGGATTGGGCAGAGAACGGGCGCGGCAACTACTGGAGCGATAATCCGGCTTTTGATCTCCAAGGACGAGGCATTGCTGATACTGCCTATCGCCCGAACGATATCGTCGATCAAGTGGTCTGGCGCGCGCCGGCCGCGAAATTGTTGCTCAACAGTCCGGCGGTCGAGGTGTTGCGCTGGGCGCAGGCGACGTTTCCAGCGCTCCATCCCGGTGGTGTCATCGATAGCGCGCCGCTGATGGCGCCCGTCCGCCCGCCAGCGCTCGCGCGCCTCGATCGCGCATCTGAGGCAGGTGAGCGCCCGTGATCCCGCGCACTATTGTGCTCGAGCATGTCTCCAAAACCTTTGGCAACCAGGTCGCGGTGGGCGACGTTGATCTCGCCCTTGCCGCTGGAGAATGCATCGGGCTAGTCGGCCATAATGGCGCGGGGAAGACCACGCTGATCAAGCTGATGCTCGGGCTTTTGCGTCCCGATTCGGGCCATATCAGCGTGCTCGGCGCGGATCCCGCCGGGCATCAAGCGGCCCAGACAAGGCGTGTGGTCGGATATCTTCCGGAAAATGTCGCGCTCTATCCAGCGCTCACCGGAGAGGAGACGCTCACCTTCTATGCTCGCCTGAAGGGAATTGCACCCGTGGTGGCGCGGCCGCTGCTCGCCCGGGTCGGGCTTTCGGCGGAGGCGATCCGGCGGTCGGTCCGCACCTATTCCAAAGGCATGCGTCAGCGTCTCGCTCTCGCGCAGGCCATGCTCGGGGCGCCGCGTTTGTTGCTGCTCGATGAGCCGACCACCGGACTCGATCCGGCGCTTCGCCAGAGTTTCTATGAAATCCTCCACGATTTACGCGATCGTGGCGCAACCGTTTTGCTGTCATCGCACCAACTCGCGGAACTGGAGGGTGAGGTAGACCGCGTGGTGGTAATGAATCAGGGCCGCAAAATGGCTGATGGAGACCTACAGCATTTGCGTCGGCTCGCGGGCATTACACCACGTGTACGAATTCGCCTGACTAGTGCGAAGGCGTCTCCACCCGTGGGCTGGCGACCGGTTGGGGATGGCGTGTGGGAAATCCCGTCCGCCGAGGAGGAAATCGCTGACCGGCTTCGTGCGCTGCCCGTTGATGTCGTGATGGTCGAAATCCTAAGACCTACGCTCGATAATATCTATGCTGCGTTTCTGCGTCGTCCGGGAGATGCAGCATGAACGTTATTTTCGCTATCGCTGACAAGGAGATTCACGACGGGCTTCGCAATCGCTGGGTGATAGCGGTCACCGTGCTGCTCGCCCTATTCGCGCTAACCCTCGCGTTTCTCGGTGCCAGCCCGACCGGGACAGTGCGCACCGGTGCCCTGACCGTTACCGTCGTCAGCCTCTCCAGCCTGTCGATTTTTCTTCTACCCTTGATCGCGCTGTTGCTGTCTTTCGATGCTATCGTCGGCGAGATAGCGGGGGGCACGCTTGCCCTTCTGCTGGCGTATCCTGTCGCGCGCTGGCAGGTCGTCGTCGGTAAATTCCTTGGCCATTCGGTGATCCTCACCATTGCGACAACTATCGGTTATGGCTGCGCCGGCGCCGCGATTGCGGCGAGCACGGGGAGCGATGGCGGCTGGGGTGGGTTTTTGTTGCTCATCGCCTCTTCTATTCTGCTCGGTATCGCCTTCGTCGCCATCGGTTATGTCATCAGCGTCACCGTCAATGACCGCGCCGCCGCCGCCGGGTTCGCGATCGGCGTCTGGCTGGTTTTCGTGCTGATCTTCGACATGGCTTTGCTCGGCGCACTGGTTGCCGACCAGGGGCGCCTGTTGAGCGCGCAAATCGTCAACTGGCTGCTGTTGTTCAATCCGGCAGACGCGTATCGGATGCTTAATCTTGGAGCGACATCGGATGCACGCTTGTTCTCCGGCATGGCCGGACTGGCCGGCGATTTTCGTTATTCGCCGGCGGTGATGGCTGCAGCGCTCGGGCTGTGGACGGCGATCCCGCTCGGCATCGCGGTCGTCCTTTTCCAAAGGAGGCAGATATGAAGGGGAGATCGGCCGCCATCGTCGGCGCGCTCCTGCTCGCCGCTTTGGGGGCGTCGGTGCTAATCCCACGCGGCACGCCGCCCCCGCCCCCGCCGCCGCAGGAAATTACCACCTCGTCCAGCGCGCAATTCTGTGGCATGCTGCTCAGCGAGCATATCGGGCCCAAAGGCCAAATCTTCCTGCGCACTTCGGCAAAGCCGCTGTGGTTTGCCTCCATTCGCGACATGATCGCGTTTCTCCGCCTGCCGGACATGCCGAAGGATGTGGTGGTTGCGTACGTCACCGACATGGGCCGTGCCACCGACGAGGCACATCCCGCCCCAGGATCGTGGATCGACGCCCATCGAGCCTTCTATGTCATCGGCAGCACCCAATTGAGCGGGATGAACACGGCGGAAGCGGTGCCGTTTGCCGACGCAGAAGCCGCGCAACGCTTCAGCGCCGCGCATGGCGGGCGCGTGGTTTCCTTTGCTGACATCCCGGATAGCTACGTTTTCCCCAATACCGGAGCCGGAACATGAATACATCGCGCCCGAACACTGGCCCACAGCTCCGTCGCCGCCGCTTTCTCGGCATCACCGCCGCAGCGGCCGGGTTTCCTTTACTGCCTTTCGGCGCGACGGCCGCGACGCCACGGCTTCGCATCTGGCGCGGGGCTGCGCTCGGCGCCGATGCGATGCTGCAGATCCACCACCCCGATCCGGTGACCGCAGACCGGCTAATCGCCGCCGCGCTTGCCGAAGTGCGGCGGTTGGAAGCGATCATGAGCCTCTATCAGCCGGACTCCGCACTTATGCGTCTCAACCGCGCCGGTGCGCTCGATGATCCGCCGCCTGACCTCGTGCGCGTCCTGGGTGAAAGCGCTGAGTATCACGAGCTCATGGGCGGCATGTTCGATGTCACCGTGCAGCCACTCTGGCAAGTTTATGCGGCGCATTTCTCGCGTCCAGCGCCGGATCCGGCCGGTCCGCCGGCTGCCGCGATTCAGGAAGCGCTCTCTCGCGTGGGACAGCAATGGGTAGAATATGGGTCGGATCGTATTCGGTTTCGCCGCCCCGGCATGGGCATCACGCTGAATAGCATTGGTCAGGGCTATATCACCGACCGCGTCGTCGAATTATTGCGCGCCGGTGGCATTACGCATGCGCTGGTGGATATGGGCAAAATGCGTGCGATCGGCCCGCACCCCTCTGGCGCACCCTGGCGCGTCGGTCTCGAAGATCCCGCGTTGCCGGGCACGATCGCGGCTCGGGTCGAAATTCGCGATGAGGCCGTCGGCACCGCCGGCGGGTATGGCACGCGTTTCGATGCCGCCGGACGGTTCAACCATATTTTCGACCCTGTCACCGGCGAGACGAGCTGGCGCTTCGCCTCGGTCTCGGTGATCTCACCGACGGCGACGGAAGCCAATGTGCTTTCCACGAGCTTCACTCTGATACCGCTGGCGATAGCCGAGGCGGTCATCCGCAAGCGTGGTGTCGTGGCCCATTTCGTCCGCCCTGACGGTCGTCGCACGATTGTCAGCGGTTAGAGCGCGTTCATCCTGAGCGAAATTGCAGACATGCCAATCAATCGTTCTTGGCAAGACGCTGACGCAATCCGAGGGAGAGGTGGATGGCAAGTCCTGGCCATCGCGCGCGTGCTCCAGTGCGTCGCGGCACGCGGCATCGTCTCCAGCGTCGTCACCACTCCGGCGATCTTGTCGTTGCCGATCTTGCGGGGTGCGCCCGGCCGGGGTTAGTCAAGCAGTCCATCCAGACGCCGCGCCGCGAACCACGTGTGCCAGCTTGCCACCTTGACCCGTGTGACGCCCTGCCGCTCGGCGATTACAAGATGGACACCTTCGAAAATCCTCGCGTTTTTGAGGCGGCCGTGATTCCCTTGGTTCTGCTTTGTGGGGGTAATCACGGGTGCGGGTATTCCGGGGTTTTTCGATTTTGATGAGCGTCTGGAGGAGCTTTCGGCCAAAGGCGACGATCTGGAGCGCCTGAACTCGGTGGTCGATTTCGAGGTGTTCCGGCCGGCACTGGAAGCGGCCGTGCCGCGAGCCAGCCGCGCGAAGGGTGGTCGGCCGCCGTTCGATGCCGTGCTCATGTTCAAGGTCTTGATCCTTCAGACCATGCACTCGCTCTCGGACGGGCGCACGGAATATCTGACCAAAGACCGGCTCTCGTTCGTGCGCTTCCTCGGCCTGTCGCTGAGCCACGGCGTGCCGGACGCCAACACGATCTGGACTTTCCGCGAGGCGCTGAAAAAGGCCGACACCGTGGGGCGCTGTTCGCCCGCTTCGACGCGGCGTTACGCGCCGGCGGCTTTCTTGCTATGCGCGGCCAGATCGTCGATGCCACCATCGTGGCCGCGCCGAAGCAGCGCAACACAAAGGACGAGAAGCAGGCGATCCGCGAAGGCCGCATCCCCTACGCCTGGAAAGACAAGCCCGCGAAGATCGCGCAAAAGGACCGCGACGCGCGCTGGACCGTCAAATACATCAAGGCCAAGCCACAGGAGGATGGAACCAAGCAGGCCGATCTGGCGATTCCGGCCTTCGGCTATAAGAACCACATCGCCATCGATCGCGGGTACGGCTGCCGCCAGCGGCATGTTGCCGGCCCCCTTAGCTTACGCGGAGCGGTGGGACGAAAAGTCGGACACCTGTCTCGGACTGTTGGTGGAACGGGCCGGCAACGCGCCGGTGGTCTTCGATAGCGATAGTGTCATCATCAAGCCGGACGTGGCGGAAGCGCACCGCCCCGTGCCGGCCCAACCCTCAGCTCGCCGAACTACGGCAGGACCCGACGAAAAGCCGCCAGGATTTAGCGAGCCGTCCGCCGGCGACTCCCCGCCGCCACCGCCCATCGAGAGAAAGCCGACCCGGTTCACCGGGGCAGTCATGATCTCGCCGGATCGGCCCGCGCGGGATATCCATCAGATCGTCGAGGTCATTGTGGAGCAGCTGACGACACTGCCGGGCAGCCAGGTCAAGCTTCGACTCGAGATCGAGGCGGATGTGCCAGGTGGCCTGGAGCGTGCCAAGGTGCGGACGTTGATCGAGAACGCCAACACGCTCGGGTTCATTGAGAGGTCGGTTGAGCAGGGTCTGGGAGGCGCGCTTGTTCGACAGGGCTGACCCAAACGGGCTTGGTGTCGGCGTCCAGGCAGTGCCGCACCTAGCCGCGCGCCCGCCACGGCCCGCTTCCGGCGGCTTCCCCAGTGCTTCCCCAACCATGGCTTGGAGGCTGGGGAAGAAAAAAGCAGCCCCAGAGGACCGCTCTAACCTACTGAGGTTCTTTAGAAAACCTGGAGCGGGCGAAGGAATTCGAACCCTCGACCCCAACCTTGGCAAAAGGTTGCGAGAAGCTGCGCGAGCTATCTCAGCGGCGCCATCATCCATTACCCGCAGATCCGGCCAACCAACCAGATCGTCGGAGGCCCACCCACTCGGCGCTTGCCGCCGGTGATTCCTAGGCGATTCCTAACTCCGTAGCGCCCCTTCCGGGAATTCTACCAAGCTATTGATTTCTTTGGTGGGCGCAGTAGGACTCGAACCTACGGCCCGCTGATTAAGAGTCAGCTGCTCTACCAACTGAGCTATGCGCCCTTTAAGGCCGCGCGGTTGTAGCAGGCGGGTTCGCGCCTGTGAAGCGTCTCCGTGGGCAATATCAACTTAACCAGCCGCCCAGGATTCCCGAATAAATCTTCGAACGTGGCAATGACTGTCGATTTTCACTGAGAACTGACCCGGGTTGGCTGGGAATTCCCACTGAGAATTGACCCATGTTCGAACCTGCCCCGGCTGGGATCAGCGGGGGTGTATGGAGTGATCGGCATGGCATTGTTGGGCGTCATCCGACGCTGGGCCCTTCGGGAGGGCATATCGATCCGGGCGATCTCGCGGCGCACCGGGCTGTCGCGGAACACGCTCCGCAAATATCTTCGTTCGGGCGCGGTGGAGCCGAGGTTCAAGGTTCCCGAGCGGTCCAGCGGCCTGGACCCGTTCGCGGGTAAGCTCTCGCTCTGGCTGAAGGCGGAGGCCGGCAAGTCCCGCAAGCAGAGACGCACCGTCAAGCAGCTTCACGCCGACCTGGTGGCTCTGGGATACGGCGGATCCTACGGCCGCGTGGCGGCCTTCGCCCGGGCCTGGAAGGCTGACCGGCTGCGGGAGCAGCAGAGCAGCGGGCGAGGCACGTTCGTGCCGCTGGTCTTTCAGCCCGGGGAGGCCTTCCAGTTCGACTGGAGCGAGGACTGGGCGATGCTGGACGGCG
>JAKCCP010000039.1 GCA_021841985.1 Pseudomonadota bacterium
TCCGATCTGGATGCGCGGCGAGCCAGGTTTGCAGGTCGGCATCGATCCGGTCGGCGAGCTGCAGCCAGGCCCGCCGCGGCACATCGCGCCCCTCCTCGGCGGAGACGACGTCGCACACCACCTCCGCTTCAATCCCGTCGCGCGTGACGGTGAAATCGAGCGGGGCCTCGACATCAAGGCCGGAAAAGGCAACCGCGAAGCCGCGCGCGCGGAGCCGCTCCGCCACGCGGATGTGATGAAAGATCGGCGTGAGCGCGTGCGGGAAGTGGAGCGCCGCCTGGAGTTCGGCCTGCAGCCGCGCCCGCCGGCGCGGGGCGAGGCTGCCGAGATGCGCGACGATCAGGCCAGAGAGGCGAGCGATTTCGCGCTCCGCCGCGGATAGCAACGGCTGCGTCTGGCGCAGCATGCGCGCGATCGCGAGTTCGAGCGCATGGCGCTGGAGCACCGCCCGTCCGCTCCGCCGTCCCGCGGCGATCGCCGCCTCCAGCTCCGCCACCCGCGCCTGCCAGGCAGCGCGCCCGATGGCGTCCACGAAAGCCTGCAATCCCGCCCGTTCAGACATTTTGTCCCGCCCGCACCCTATCGTCGCCGCATGCCTTGCCGAGCGCCTTGTCCCGCTGAGAGGTTGAAAAAGAATCGCCTCGCGCCCGCAAATCAATTGGACAAAATCAATCTTTTCAATAGGCCCTTCTTTTCAGGTTCGATTGATTTGGCCACCCTGACATTACGTAGTCGGGCCAGGGTCGGATGCGCGGGATAAGATCAAATAAACGTGAGCACTCTAGTTGCGCGGCAGGCGGGCGGTCTCGGGGGCGTCGGGGTTCTGGGCGCGGTGGCGCAGCAGGTGATCGGCGAGCACCAGCGCCATCATCGCTTCTCCCACCGGCACGGCGCGGATGCCAACACACGGGTCGTGCCGTCCGCGCGTCGCGACCTCGACCTCGGCGCCGGTGCGATCGACGCTCAGGCGCGGCGTCGGGATCGAGCTGGTCGGTTTCACGGCAAAGCGCACAACGATCGGCTGACCGGTCGAGATGCCGCCGAGAATGCCCCCCGCGTGGTTGGAGCCAAACACCACGGTGCCCGCCGCCATGCGCAGCTCATCGGCGTTTTCCTCGCCGCGCAGGCGGGCGGCCGCGAAACCATCGCCGATCTCGACGCCCTTGACGGCGTTGATGCCCATCATCGCCCCCGCCAGATCGGCGTCGAGCTTGGCATAGACCGGCGCTCCGAGCCCCGGCGGCACACCCTCGGCCACCACTTCGACCACCGCGCCCGCCGAGGAGCCGGATTTGCGGACGGCGTCGAGATAGCCCTCCCAGCGCGCGGCCGCCGCGGCATCGGGGCAGAAAAACGGGTTGCGCTCGACCTCCGCCCAATCCCAGTTCGCCCGTTCGATGCGCTCGGGGCCGAGCTGGATCAGGGCGCCACGGATGATGACACGGGCGCCGAGCAGCTTCCGCGCGATGGCGCCGGCGGCGACCCGCATCGCGGTCTCCCGCGCCGAGGCGCGCCCGCCGCCGCGCCAGTCGCGGATGCCGTATTTCAGCTCGTAGGCGAGATCGGCATGGCCGGGGCGAAACCGCGTCGCGATCTCGCCGTAATCCTTGGAGCGTTGATCGGTGTTCTCGATGACGAGGGCGATCGGGGTGCCGGTGGTCTGGCCCGCGAACACGCCCGAGAGAATGCGCACCTGATCGGCTTCCTGGCGCTGCGTCGTGAAGCGCGACTGGCCGGGGCGGCGGCGGTCGAGAAAGGGCTGGATATCGGCCTCGGTGAGCGCCAGGCGCGGCGGGCAGCCATCAACGACGCAGCCGATCGCGGGGCCGTGGCTCTCGCCCCAGGTGGTGAGCCGGAAGAGATGGCCGAAGCTGTTATGCGACACGTGCCGCTCAATCCGTGACGGTTGCGATATCCGGGGCGTTGGGGTTTTTCATGCCGACCAGGTGATAGCCGCAATCGACGTGATGCACCTCCCCGGTGACGCCGGCGGCGAGATCGGAGAGCAGATAGAGCGCGGCGCCGCCGACATCCTCGATGGTGGTATTACGCTCAAGCGGGCTGTTGAGCTGGTTCCAGCGCAGGATATAGCGGAAATCGCCGATGCCGTTGGCCGCCAGCGTCTTGATCGGCCCGGCGCTGATCGCGTTCACCCGGATGCCGGCGGCCCCGAGATCGGCCGCGAGATAGCGCACCGAGGCTTCGAGCGCCGCCTTGGCGACCCCCATGACGTTGTAATGCGGGATCACCCGCTCGGCGCCGAGATAGCTCAGCGTCAGCAGCGCGCCGCCGGGGCGCATCAGGGGCACGGCGCGGCGGGCAACGGCGGTGAAGCTGTAGCACGAGATATCGAGCGCCTGGAGAAACGCCTCGCGCGGGGTGTCGAGATAGCGGCCGCGGAGGTAGGATTTATCCGCCCAGCCAATGGCGTGGACGAGAAAATCAAGTCCGTCCCAGCGCCGGGCGAGGCCGGCGAAGGCGGTATCGATGCTGGCCTCGTCGGCAACGTCGCAGGGCAGCACGAGATCGGAGCCGACGCTCGCCGCCAGCGGTCGCACCCGGCGCTCCAGCGCCTCGCCTTGAAAGGTGAAGGCCAGTTCCGCGCCCTGCGCGGCGCAGGCATTGGCGATGCCCCAGGCCAGCGAGCGGTCGTTGGCGACCCCCATCACGATGCCACGGCGGCCGGCGAGCAAGGTGCCCGCGGCCGGGGGAGGGGCGAAGCTTTTCTCGTGAGGTTCCGACATGGGCGATCTTCCCGCGGTGGTTGCTTGGCTCGGCTGCATCAGGTGACACAGGCTGGCCATCAAGGGCAAGAGGCAGGCTTGGCAGGTTGCGCACGATAGCGCAGAAGCCGGGCGAGCAAGGAGTAGTGACGATGGCGAACGAGGATTCCAGGAACATGACCGACCCGCTGCACCGCTTCACGGCCTGGCTCGCCGAGGCGAGCGCGGTTGAGCCCAACGATCCCAATGCCATGACGCTCGCCACCGCGACACCAGAGGGCCGGCCCTCGGCGCGGATGGTGCTGCTCAAGGGCGCGGATGCGCAGGGGTTCGTATTCTATACCAATCTGGAGAGCCGCAAGAGCCTGGAACTCGCCGCCAACCCGGTGGCGGCGCTGCTGTTCCATTGGAAGAGCCTGCGCCGGCAGGTGCGGATCGAGGGCGCGGTCGAGCCGGTCAGCGCCGCCGAGGCGGACGCCTATTTCGCGACCCGCCCGGCGCTGTCGCGCCTCGGCGCCTGGGCCTCCGACCAGTCCCGGCCCTTGCCGAGCCGCGCCGTGCTCGAGGCGCGGCTGGCGGCGATGAAATCGCGCTTTGGCGAGGAAAACATCCCGCGCCCGCCGCATTGGTCGGGCTGGCGGCTGGTGCCCGAGCTTTTTGAGTTCTGGCAGGACATGCCGTTCCGCCTGCATGAGCGCCTGGTTTTTACGCGCGGCGCCGGCGGGTGGGAGATCGGCCAGGTCTATCCGTGAGCGTTTGAAAAGAATGCCCCGCGCCCCATCGTAATCTGTTATCGGTCGGCCATCGAGGGAGAGGCGGGGGCATGGCGGAGCAGCGGGGGGAGGAGGGGCCGCATCATATCGTGATCGTCGGCGGCGGCGCGGGCGGGCTGGAGCTCGCGACCCGGCTCGGCGACCGGCTCGGGCGCCGAGGGCGGGCGCGCGTCACCCTGATCGACAAGGCGCGCACCCATTTATGGAAGCCGCTCTTGCACGCGGTCGCCGCCGGCAGCCTCGATCGCGCCGAACACGACCTCAACTATCTCGCGCAGGCGCACTGGCACCATTTCCGCTATCGCTACGGCGCGATGATCGGCCTCGATCGGGCGCGGCGCGAGATCGCCATCGCCGCGGTTTTCGACGAGGAGGGGCGCGAGATCACCGCCCCCGGGGTGCTCCGCTATGACACCCTGATCATGGCGGTGGGCAGTGTCACCAACGATTTCGGCACGCCAGGGGCGGCGCAATTCGCCGTGCCACTGGAGACCCCCGACCAGGCGAGCCGCTTCAACCGCCGCCTGGTCAACGCCTTCATCCGCGCCCAGACCCAGCCCGGCCCGGTGCGGCCGGGGCAGCTCCACGTCGTGATCATCGGCGCCGGCGCGACGGGCACCGAGCTTGCCGCCGAACTGCACCGCACCACCCGCGCGGTGGTTGCCTACGGGCTCGACCGCATCGATCCGGCCAGGGATATCGCCCTCACCCTGATCGAGGCGGCGCCGCGCATCCTGCCAGCACTCCCCGAGCGCATCGCCGAGGCGACGCGGGGCCTGCTCGAAAAACTGGGCGTGCAGGTGCGCACGGGAGGGCGCGTGGTCGAAGTCTCCGCCGAGGGTGTGCGGCTCGCCGATGGCACGTTCATCGCCTCCGAGCTCGTGGTCTGGTCGGCCGGCGTGAAGGGGCCGGATTTTCTCGCCACTCTCGACGGGCTGGAGGTCAACCGGCTCAATCAGTTGGTGGTGGGCGAGACGCTGCAAACCACGCGCGATCCCGCGATTTTCGCGCTCGGCGATTGCTGCGCCTGCCAGCCGCCGGGCTACACCGCGCCGCTGCCGCCCCGCGCCCAGGCGGCGCATCAAGAGGCCGCGCATCTGTTCCGCGAACTGCCGCGCCTTCTCGCTGGCCAGCCCTTGCGCCCCTTCGTCTATCGCGATTTCGGCTCGCTGGTCTCGCTCGGCCGTTATAGTACGGTCGGCAGCCTGATGGGCTTCCTGGTCGGGCGCCACATGTTCATCGAGGGGTATTTTGCGCGCCTGATGTATCGTTCTCTTTATAAAATGCACGAATACGCGCTGCACGGGGCGCGCCGGGTGATCATCGAGACGCTGGCCCGCGCCCTCGATCGAGGGAGCGATCCCGAGGTGAAGCTGCACTGAGAATTTGAAAAAGAAAGTCCTCTTGCTCGGAAATCGACGAAAAAAAGCCCGATGTTTCCAGAAGGCGTTCGTTTTCAAGTTCGATTGATTTTCAGGCTCTGAGGCGCGTCCTAGTATTACAAATGAAAATCATTCGCGTTAGCTGGTAAAATCCTGCCCTCTTGCAGTAAAAACTTCACCCCGCCGGTGATTTCGCCGGCTTGCAAAAGGTAGGGCGAAACGATATCTGCCGTTTCACTCCGTTTTCCGCCCATGGACGCGCGCGGGAGGCGATTGAGACGAGGCGCGACATGCGAGATTTTTCCGAGCTTAGCGAACGCGAGATCCTGGCGCTGGCGATCAGCAACGAGGAGGAGGATAGCCGCATCTATACCGACTACGCCGAGGCGCTGCGCGAGAATTTTGCCGCCACCGCCAATATGTTCCGCGCCATGGCGCAGGAGGAAAACGAACACCGCCGGCGTCTGATCGAGCTTTTTCAGCAGAAATTCGGCGAACATATCCCCCTTATTCGCCGCCAGGACGTGCGCGGCTTCATCGCCCGCAAGCCGGTCTGGCAGATGCGCGATCTGCGCGTCGATACCGTGCGCAAGCAGGCCGAGCTGATGGAGATGGAGACCCAGCGCTTCTATCGCCAGGCCGCGAGCCGCAGCAGCGATGCCTCGATCCGCAAGCTGCTCGGCGATCTCGCCGAGGCCGAGAGCGAGCACGAGCACAAGGCCGAGCAGCTGCTGGCGGAAAACCTCCCCGGCGGGGTGCGCGCCGAGGAGGAAAAAACCGTCCGCCAGCTTTTCGTGCTGCGCTATGTCCAGCCCGGCCTCGCCGGATTGATGGATGGCTCGGTCTCGACCCTCGCCCCTCTCTTCGCCGCCGCCTTCGCCACCGGCCAGACCTGGAACGCCTTCGTCGTGGGCCTCGCCGCCTCGCTCGGCGCCGGCATCTCGATGGGCTTTGCCGAAGCGCTCTCGGATGACGGCAGCCTCACCGGGCGCGGCGCGCCCTTCCTGCGCGGGGTGATCACCGGGGCGATGACCACGCTCGGCGGGCTCGGCCACAGCCTGCCCTATCTCATCCCGCGCTTCTGGACGGCAACCGCGATTGCCATCGCCGTGGTGGTGGTGGAGCTGGCGATTATCAGTTGGGTGCGCTGGCGCTACATGGACACCTCGCCCGTCGCCGCGGCGTTTCAGGTGGCGTTCGGCGGCGCGCTGGTGTTCGCCGTCGGCATCGCCATTGGCAGCAGCTAGCCATGCCCCCCTCCGTCTATGACCGGACGACCATCGCGTTTCACTGGCTGACCGTGGCGCTGGTGCTCAGCCTCTGGAGCATCGCCCAGATCTGGGGGTTCCTGCCGCGCGGGACGGCGCTCCGCCATGGCTTGCAATGGCTCCATGTCGGACTCGGGCTGTTTTTCATCACGGTGCTGCTGGCGCGCCTGCTCTGGCGAGCGACCGCCGGACGGCGGCTTGCCCCTCCGCCCGGCGCGCGGCTCCTGGCGCTGGCGGCGCGCGCCATGCATGGCGCGCTCTACGGGCT
>JAKCCP010000191.1 GCA_021841985.1 Pseudomonadota bacterium
ATCCGGGTTCCGCGCGACGGCGCCGAGGCGGCGCTGCCGGGGATCGAGGCGGCGCTGACCGCGGCGGTGGAGGCGGCGCGGCGATGCTGCGGCGCCTGACCCTGTTTCCTCTGTTCGGCGCCGTCTGGGCGGCGGCGGCGAGGCTGGCGGCGCCGGGATTGCGCCTGATGCTGTGGACACGGGCGCGGCGGGGCAAGGAAATCGCCGCGCGTCTCCCCGAGCGGCGCGGCATCGAGGCCGCGCCACGGCCGGCGGGGAGGTTGCTCTGGCTGCACGCGGCGAGCGTCGGCGAGACGGTTTCGCTGTTGCCGGTGCTCGGCGAACTCGCCCGTCAGGCGCCGGATGTTTCGGTGCTGTTGACCACCGGCACCGTCACCTCGGCCGAACTCCTCGCCGCGCGCCTGCCGGCGCTCGGGCTCGCGGGGCGCGTCGCGCATCGCTTCGTGCCGCTCGACGTGCCGGGCTGGGTCGCGCGGTTTCTCGACCATTGGCGGCCGGACGCGGCGGCGTTCGTCGAGAGCGAGCTATGGCCCAATCTGCTCGCCGCCTGCGCCCGCCGCCGGATCCCCCTGATGCTGATCAATGCCCGGCTCTCGGCGCGGAGCTTCGCGCGCTGGCGGCGCTGGCCCGGCCTCGCGCGCGGCCTCCTCGGCGGCTTCGCCTCGATCCGCGCCCGCGGCGCCGATGACGCCGCCCGCTTTTCCGCCCTCGGCGCGCCCTGCGTGCGAGCGGTGGGCGATCTCAAATTCGCCGCGACCGAACTTCCCGCCGATCCCGCGACGCTGGCCGCTTTGCGGGCGGCGATCGGGGCGCGGCCGGTCTTTCTCGCCGCCAGCACCCATCCCGGCGAGGAGGAAATCCTCCTCGCCGCCCATCGCCGCCTCATTGCGCGTCACCCCGATCTCCTCACCATTCTCGTCCCCCGCCATCCGGCGCGCGGGCTCGCGATCGCGGCCCTCCCGGAGGCGGCGACGGCGCCGTGCCGAAGCACCGGCGCCGGGCCGCCGGGCTTGGGTGAGGGCGGGGTCTATATCGCCGACACACTCGGCGAATTGGGGATTTTCTATCGTCTGGCGACCATCGCCTTCATCGGCGGCAGCCTCGTCCCGCATGGCGGACAGAACCCGCTGGAGGCGGCGCGGCTCGGGACGGCGCTGGTGGTCGGCCCGCATTGCGCGAATTTCGCCGAGGCGGTGGCGGCGCTGGCAGCGGCGGGTGCGGTGCGCGAGGTCCGGGACGGGGAGGTATTGGCGGCGGTGGTCTTGCGGCTGCTCGATGATCCCGGCGCGCGAGCGGTGATGGCGGCGTCCGGGCCGGCGGCGGCGGCGCGGTTCGCGGATTTGCCGGCGGCGACGGCGGCGGCGCTCCGCGGCCTGCTGGACCGCAGCCGATGAGGCTCCGCCCGCCGGCGTTCTGGCAAACCGAGGGCGGCGGGCTCGCGGCCGCCCTGCTCGCGCCGTTCGCGGCCGTGGTCGCGCGCGCGGCCCGGGCACGGGTGGCGCGGCCCGGCTTTCGCGCCGCCGTCCCGGTGCTTTGCATTGGCAATGCGACGCTGGGCGGCGCCGGCAAGACGACGCTGGCGCTCGATCTCGGAGCCCGATTGCGCGCCGCCGGGGTCGCCGTGCATTTCCTGACCCGCGGCTATGGCGGGCGGGTGCGCGGCGTCCGCCACGTCGCCCCCGATGACGCGGCGGCGGTGGTCGGCGATGAGCCGAAGCTGCTCGCCGCGATCGCGCCCACCTGGGTCGGCGCCGACCGCGCCGCGTCCGCCCGCGCCGCGATCGCGGCCGGGGCCGAGTTTTTGCTGATGGATGACGGCCTCCAGAATCCCGGCCTCGAAAAGACCCTCTCGCTGTTGGTGGTCGATGGCGCGAGCGGGTTCGGCAATGGCCTTGTGATCCCGGCCGGGCCGCTCCGTGAGACGGTGGCGGACGCGGCTTCGCGGGTGGGGGCGGCGGTCTTGATCGGCGATGACCAACGCCGCGCGCTCGCGCGCTTGCCGCCGGCGCTGCCGGTGCTGCGCGCCCGGCTCGTCCCCGGCCCCGGCGCGCGGGCTTTGGCCGGCTTGAGGGTCTATGCCCTCGCCGGCATCGCGCGGCCGGAGAAATTTCACGCAACCCTCGCCGCCACCGGCGCGGTTCTGGTCGGGCACGCCGATTTTCCCGACCATCACCGCTTCACCGCCGCCGAACTGCACCGCGCGCTGGCCGAGGCGGCGCGGCTCGGCGCCCGCCCGGTGACGACGCCGAAGGATGCAACCCGCCTGCCGCCCGCCTTCCAGAACGCCATCGCCATCGCCGATGTCGGTCTGGTATGGGAAAACCCGGACGAGATCGCCGCCCTGCTCGCCGGGCTGGTGACGCCTGGGGAGAAATGATGAAGGACTTGCGCCACCGGCTGGAGGCATGGCTGGGGCAGGGGGTATTCGCCGCGCTCCGCTGGCTCGGCCCGGCCGCGGCCTCCGATCTCGGCGGCGCCGTCGCGCGCGCGATCGGCCCGTTTCTGCCGGTCTCCCGCGTCGCCGAGGACAATCTCCGCCGCGTGTTGCCGGCGCTGGACGCCGCCGCCCGCCGCGCGATCATCCGCGCCGTCTGGGATAATCTCGGCCGCACGATGGCGGAATTTCCGCATCTTCCGAGCCTCGCCCGCACCGCTTCCGGCCCGGGCTGGGAGATCGTCGGCGAGGAGATCGTGCGCGATCTCGCGGCCAAGGGCGGGCCGGTGATTTTCTTCTCCGCCCATACCGGCAATTGGGAAATGCTGCCGCCGATCGCCGCCCATTTCGGCATTCCGCTGGCGAGTTTCTACCGTCCGCTCGGCAATCCCTATCTCGATGCCCGGATCGCCGCCCTTCGCCGCGCCGCCATCGGGCGCCCCGAGATCGGCGCCGAGGTGGTGAATTTCCGCAAAGGCGCCGCCGGCGCCCGCGCCGCCTTCGCCCATCTCCTGCGCGCCGGCTATCTCGGGATGCTGGTCGACCAGAAGCTGAACGACGGCATCGCCGCCCGCCTGTTCGGCGAGGTGGCGATGACCGCGCCGGCGCCGGCGACGCTGGCGCTGCGCTTTCGCTGCCCGGTGATCCCGACCCGCATCGAGCGGCTCGGCCCGGCGCGGTTTCGTCTCGTCGTCGAGCCCCCGCTGGCGCTGCCCGAGAGCGCCGGACGCGAGGAGAGGATCGCCGCCTTGACCCAGGCGATCAACGACCGGCTGGAGGATTGGATCCGCGCCCGCCCCGGCGAATGGCTATGGCTGCACCGCCGCTGGCCGCCGGCCCCGTCGGCGCGATAGTCAGGCGGAAAAATGTTTTCGCGCGCGCGGCGCTTGCGTGCCTGATATAAACGCCGTGGCGCGGAGGCGAGGGAGCGGCAGATGTGTGGTCTTGCGGGGATTTTTCACGCCGCGAAATCCGAGGTCGATACCGGCCTTCTGCGCCGGATGACCACGGCGCTCAGCCATCGCGGCCCCGACGGCGATGGCTTCCATACCGAGCCCGGTATCGGCCTCGGCCATCGCCGCCTCGCGGTCATCGACATCGCCGGCGGCCACCAGCCGATGTTCAACGAGGACGGCGCGGTGGTGGTGGTTTTCAACGGCGAAATCTACAACCACGCCGATCTCCGCCCCGAACTCGAGGCCGCCGGCCACGTGTTCCAAAGCCGCTCCGATACCGAAATCATCCTCCATGCCTGGGAGGAATGGGGGGTTGCGTGCCTTCCGCGCTTTTCCGGCATGTTCGCGATCGCGCTCTGGGACCGCCGGCGCGGGCAATTGCTGCTGGCGCGCGATCATCTCGGCAAGAAGCCGCTCTATTACGGCTATCGCGGCGATGGCGGCCTGGTATTCGCCTCCGAACTCGCGGCCTTGGCCTTCGTCCCCGATCTCTCGCGCCGGATCGACGCCGCCGCCGTCGATGATTTCTTCGCCCTCGGCTACATCCCCGACCCGGCGAGCATCTTCGAGGGCATTCGCAAGCTGCCGGCGGCGCATTATCTGCTGCTCGACCGCGCGAAAACTGGGCGCGCCGGCCTCGCCGCCACGCCGCGGCGCTACTGGTCGCTCGGGCGGGAGACGCTCGCGATCGGCGCGCGCGAGGCCGAGGCGGCGCTGCTCGGCCATCTCGACCGCGCGGTCGCGACAAGGCTGGTCGCCGATGTGCCGCTCGGCGCCTTCCTCTCCGGCGGCGTCGATTCGAGCGCCGTCGTCGCCCGCGCCGCCGGGATGCGGCGGGCGCCGCTCGATACCTTCACCATCGGCTTCCCTGGCGCCGATGACGAGCGCCCCTACGCCGCCCTGATGGCGACGCGCTATCACACCCGCCACCACAGCGACGCGACCGAGATCGACTATATCGCCGCCGCCCGCGATCAGGCGCGGATGTTCGGCGAGCCGTTCGGCGATCACTCCTCCGTCCCGACCCGCGATGTCTGCGCGCTCGCCCGCCGGCATGTCACCGTCGCCCTCTCCGGCGATGGCGGCGACGAGGTACTCGGCGGCTATCGGCGCTATCGCTTTCACGTCCTCGCCGAAGCGGTGCGGCGGCTGCTCCCCGCTTCGCTGCGCCGCCACGCCCTCGCCCCGCTCGCCCGCGCCTATCCCAAGCTTGATCGCGCGCCGCGCTGGCTCCGCGCCAAGCACACGTTGACCGAGATCAGCCTCGAGTCCGCGCTCGGCTATTACCGCACCGTGACCAAGGTGCATGAGGCGCGGCGCCGCGACCTGCTGTCGCCGGGGCTCCGCGCCCGGCTCGACGGCCACGACCCCGGCGCGCGCATCCTCGCCCTGATGGCCGAGCGCGAGGACGCCTCGCCGCTCGCGCAGGCGCAATATGTCGATATCAACACCTATCTCCCCGGCGATATCCTGGTGAAGGTCGATCGCGCCAGCATGGCGGTCTCGCTCGAGGCGCGCGCGCCGCTGCTCGATCGCGCCTTCGTCGAATGGGGGTTCGCCCTGCCGCAGGCGCTGAAGCTCCGCCGCGGCAGCGGCAAGGACGTGCTCAAGCGGGCGCTGGCTGCGCATATTCCGGGGGAAATCCTCCACCGCCGCAAACAGGGCTTCGCGATGCCGCTGGCGGCGCAGTTCCGCGCCGGGGCCGCGCGGCTGCACGCGCGGCTGATGGGCGAGGCGATGCTGGATAGCGGCCTCTTTCAGCCCGAGGCGCTGACCCGTCTGGTGCGCGAGCATGAGAGCGGGCGCTTCGATCACAGCACCGCGCTCTGGCTGTTGCTGGTGTTCGAGGGGTTTCTCGCCCATGAAGCCGGCCTCGCCGATAGCGCGGCGCCGAGCCTCGCCGCCGGCGGCGAGGGTTGAGCCGCCGGGTCGCGTCTTTACTCTTCCCTCGCGCCCGCCTTCCTGTAGGTTGCGGCGCGAGGCAAACCAAACAGGGGGCCACGCATGGCCGAATTCTGCTGCTGCCGGCGGAGGGCGCGGGCATGACCTGGTTTCTCGCCAGTGTCCGGGACGCGGACGAAGCCGCGATCGCGCTCGCCGGCGGCGCCGATGTCATCGATTTCAAGGATCCGGCGGCGGGGGCGCTCGGCGCCGTCGCCCCCGGCATCGTGCGCGAAGGCGCGGCACTTGTCGCCGGCGCGCGGCCGGTCAGCGCCGTTCTCGGCGATCTGCCGATGCACGCCGCCCTTCTGCGCGATGCCGCCGAGACGATGGCCGCGACCGGCGTCGATTACCTGAAGCTCGGCATTTTTCCCGGCGGCGATGCCGAGGCCGCGCTCGCGGCACTCGCGCCGCTGGCGGCGCGGGTGAAGCTGGTCGCGGTGTTTTTCGCCGACCGCAACCCCGATCTCTCGCTGCTCGCGCTGCTCGCCGAGCACCGCTTCGCCGGCGCCATGCTCGATACCGCGGGCAAGAACGGCGCGCGGCTGCTCGATCACATGGATATCGCGCGGCTCGGCCGCTTCGTTGCCGAATGCCGCCGGCTCGGCCTGCTCTCGGGCCTCGCCGGGGGGCTGGAATTGCCCGATATCCCGCGGCTTCTCCTGCTCGCGCCCGATCTCCTCGGCTTTCGGACGGCGCTTTGCGGCGCTCAGGGCCGCGCTAGCGCGATCGAGGCCGAGAGTGTCGCCATGGTCCGCGCCCTCATCCCCGGCCTCGGCACCGGCGCGGCGCCGGGCGGGGTCGATTTCCGCCTGCTCGCCGCGCGTGGCTATGCGCCCGAGCAGGAGAGCGATCCGGCGCTGACCGACCGCGTCCATCTCCGCGATTTCGTGCTGCCGATGGCAATCGGCGTCTATGCCCATGAGCGCGCGCGGCCGCAGAACGTGCGTTTCGCGGTGACCGTCGTCATCGCCCGGCCGCGGCGCCTGGTTGCCGATCTCCGCGACGTGTTTCCTATGACGTGATCAGCG
>JAKCCP010000087.1 GCA_021841985.1 Pseudomonadota bacterium
GCGCGCAAGCCGCGCCGATCCCCGAGGCGCCGCCGGTGACGATCGCGACCTTGCCCGCGACTTGTCCCATGTCCGCTTCCTCGCCTTATTTCTTGTCTCAGGCGCGCAGCATCAAAGATATCGGCGGCCGGCGCAAGCGCCCCGGCGCCACGAATGACCGATGATCAGAGACCGAGATCGCCAAGACCGGAATGATCGGCCGGGCGCGGGCCGGTTCGCGGCCAGTGAAAGAGCCGGTCACTGGCCTTGATCGGAAGATCGTTGATCGAGGCATGGCGATGCCGCATGAGACCGGCCTCGTCGAACGCCCAGTTCTCGTTGCCGTAGGCGCGGAACCACTGGCCGCTATCGTCATGCCACTCATAGGCGAAGCGAACCGCGATCCGGTTCTCGGTGAAGGCCCAGAGTTCCTTGATGAGACGGTAATCGAGTTCACGCGCCCATTTCCGGGTCAGAAAATCGACGATGGCGGCGCGGCCGACCACGAATTCGGAGCGATTGCGCCATCGGCTGTCCTGCGTGTAGGCAAGCGCGACGCGCGCCGGATCACAACCATTCCAGGCGTCTTCCGCGGCACGCACTTTCTGGATCGCGGTTGCGCGGGTGAAGGGCGGCAGCGGCGGGCGGGCCTCGGACATGGGTTCCCTCGTTGTTTTTACTGCGTGAGCCCGGGTTTTACTGCGTGAGCCCGGCGAGGCGCTCGGCGCAGGCGAGGAAGCTGGCGCCTTCCTCCCCCGCCGGCGGCAGCGCGAGCGCGGGCAGGTCGCGCACATGGCCGCTCGCGCTCAACGTGCCGCCGGCGAGCAGCGTTCGCGTCTCGGCCAGCGTCGTCTCGTTCAGCGGCAATTCGGTATCGACGACGCGCGGCGCCTCGAGCGCCGCCGGGATCGTCCAGCCGCCGCCGCCGCCGGCAAAATGCAGCGCCGCGGCCAGCCCCGGCGGACGCGGCGCCAGCGGATGCGCGGTGTTGGAGAAGGCAAAGCTCATGCCGCCGCCACGCTCGGCGATGAGGGTCAGGGCGGCGGGATTGTCGTCATCCTCGGGGAACGCGGCGCGTGCGGTGCAGCGCTCCGTCGTCGTCGCGAAGTTCCAGACCGCGGCGAGGGTGTGCGCCGGGTTGGCGGCCGGCGGCGCGGGCGTGGCACAAGCCGCGAGCAGAAGGAGCAAACCGGCGGGCGGGAGGGCGCGAACAACGGGCATGGAAAATCCCTGGAGAAATATCCTCGATCAACGGCCGGCGGCGAGCAGGCTGAGCACGGTGCAGGTCGCGAGCGCCGCGACCGCACCATAAATATCTCCGGTGTAGCCGCCAAGCCGCCGCGACGCGATCCCGGCGACGACGAGGAGGGCGAGTGCTGCGGCGAGGGCGACGCCGAGCGCGCGGCCCGGCCCGAGCAGCGCGAGCGCCAAAACAGCGGCGAGCGCGACCCCGACGGAACTCGCCCCCGGCGGCAGCCGGCCGAGCCCGGCGCCGAGCCCGTCCCGCCGCGCCGGGGCGAGCAGAAACGAAACCCCGATCATCGCCGCCCGCGAGGCCGCCCCGGCGACCACCAGCGCGACCACAACCGCGCCCGCCCGCCCGATCGCCGCGATCGCCGTGGCGCGAAGGCCGAGCGCGAGGATCAGCGCCAGCGCGCCATAGGCGCCGATCCTCGAATCGCGGAGAATCTCCAGCCGGCGCTCGCGGCTCGCCTCCGCCCCCAGCGCATCGGCGCTATCGGCGAGCCCGTCCTCATGCAGCCCGCCCGAGACCCCGATCTCCACCGCGAGCGCCCAGAACGCGGCGACCCAGGGCGGCAGATGGAGGGCGACGGCGAGCGCGTAGGCGAGGCCGCCGACCCCCCCGAGCAAGGCCCCGACCAGCGGAAACGCCCAGGCGATGCGCGGCGTCACATCCCCGCCCCCGGCCGGAATCCGCGACAGCATGGCGAGCGCCGTCCGGAAATCGCCAACCAGTTCAGGTCTTGTTGGCAACGCCGGCCTCGGCGAAGGTCGCCATGCCGGCATGGCAGGCGCAAGCGGCGCGGAGCAGCGGCACCGCCAGCGCCGCGCCCGAGCCCTCGCCGAGCCGCATGCCGAAATCGAGCAACGGCCGCTTGTCCAGCGCCTCGACCAGCAGCCGATGCCCGGCCTCGGCGGAAGCGTGGGCGATGAGCGCGTGATCGAGGGCGCGCGGGTTGAGGCGGGCGAGCGGGGCCGCGGCGGCGGTGCAGACGAAGCCATCGAGCAGCACCGGAACGCCCAGCCGCCGCGCCGCCAGCGCCGCCCCGAGAATGGCCGCGAGTTCCCGCCCGCCGACCAGCCGCGCCGCCGCCAGCGGATCGGCGAGATCGCCGGCGTGGCGGGCGAGCGCGGCATCGATCACCGCGCTCTTGCGGGCAACCCCCGCCGCGTCCACCCCGGCGCCGCGCCCGGCCCAGCGCGCGCCGCCGCCGCCGAACAGTGCCGCGGCAATCGCGGCGGCGGCGGTG
Source organism: Pseudomonadota bacterium (assembly GCA_021841985.1). The sequence continues at coordinate 2,472 of JAKCCP010000087.1, forward strand.
GTATTGCCGATGCCCATCTCGCCGAGACAGATCAGATCCGCCTCCGGCGCGACCGCCGCCATCCCGGCGGCGACGGCGGCGAGGAAATCCGCCTCGTCAATCGCCGGCGCATGCATGAAATTCGCCGTCGGCGTCTCGAGCGCGAGCGGAAAGACGCGGAGTTCGGCGCCGGCAATTTCGGCCAATTGATTGATGGCGGCGCCATGGGCGGCAAAATTCGCCACCATCTGCGCCGTCACCGCCGCCGGATAGGCGGCGACCCCTTCGGCGACGACGCCGTGATTGCCGGCGAAAATCAGGATCTCGACGCGCTCCATGCGCGGGATGGCGCGGCCTTGCCAGCGCGCGAGCCAGCAGGCGATCTCCTCCAGCCGCCCGAGACTGCCCGCCGGCTTGGTCAAAATCTCCTGGCGCGCGCGCGCCTCGGCCTCGGTGGCGTCGTTGCCGGGACGGAGATCGCCGATGCTGGCGCGAAGGGCTGCGATGCTGTCGGGTGGGGTGCTGTCGGGTGTGGTCATGGGGCCTCCTCTTGGGCGATGACGTGAAAAAATCCGCCGCTGACCCGCCCCCGCCGGCCACCGGCCGGGCCGAGTTTCTGCCCACGCGCGTCAAACAGCGCGGCGAGCGGCGGATCGCCGCCGGGGTCGATGACGCTGGCGTAGTGGAATTCATGCCCGCGCAGCCACTGCCCGGCCGCGCCGAGCGGGCCGGGGGCGGCGAGTGCGGCGCGGCGATAGCCGAGCGTCAGGCGCCGGCGGGCAAAGCTCGTTCCGTGTCCGAGCAGGCCGAGCATGGGATGGCGCCCCCCGTCCCGGTCCTCGAGATACGTCCCGAGCACCATATAGCCGCCGCACTCGCCATGCACCGGATGATCGGCGGCGAGGCGCACTATCCCGGCGCGGAACCGCGCCGCGGCGGCGAGGGTGCCGGCATGGAGTTCGGGATAGCCGCCGGGGAGCCAGCAGGCATCGGCGCTGGCCGGCGGCGCCTCGTCGGCGAGCGGGGAAAAGGGCAGGATCTCCGCCCCTTGCGCGCGCCAGGCGGCGAGAAGATGGGGATAGACGAAGCTGAACGCGGCATCCCGGGCCAACGCGATGCGCTGGCCGGGCGGCGGCAAGGCCGCGCGCGCCGGCCTGGATGCGCCGGGAAGCGGGCGGGCGGCGGCGAGAATGGCGTCGAGATCGAGATCGGCCTCGGCGGCCTCGGCGAGGGCGGCGAGATGGCGTTCGAGATCGGGATGTTCGCCGGCTTGCACCAGACCGAGATGGCGGGCGGGGAGCGAAAATCCGCCATCGCGCGGAAAAGCGCCGAATGCCGCGATCCCGCAAGCGGCCAGCGCGGGCAGGATCAGGTCGCGGTGGCGCGCACTCGCGACCCGGTTCAAAATCACCCCGGCGAGCGTGACCCCGGCGGCAAAATGGGCAAAGCCGGCGGCAACCGCGGCGGCGGATTGCGCTTGGCCGGTGACGTCCTGCACCAGGATCACCGGGAGGCCGAACCGCGCCGCGAGTTCGGCGCCCGCGCCCAGGCCGGCGCCGCCCGGATTGCCGCCGGCGCCATCGAACAGCCCCATCGCGGTCTCGATCACCAGGAGATCGGCGCCATTGCCGGCCTCGGCAAGCAGACCATCGAGCAGCCCCGGCCCCATCGCCCAGCTATCGAGATTGAGCGCGGGATGGCCGGTCGCGGCGGCGTGAAATCCGGGATCGATGTAATCCGGCCCCGCTTTCGCCGCCCGCACGCGAACGCCGCGCCGCGCCAGCGCCGCGAGAATCGCGAGCGTCAGCGTGGTCTTGCCGGCGCCCGAGGACGGCGCGGCGATGATCAGCCCGCGCGCAGTCATGGGCGCAAAAACACGAGAAAGAATCTTCTTTTTCTGAAGAAAAAGAAGCAAAAAGACTTTTTTCTTTTTTCTCGGAGCTGAAACGCCTTGGCCCTTCCGTCAACGGATAAACGTTTTTTGGTTCTTTTTTTCAAAAAAGAACAATTCTTTCTTTTGGAAAATCCCTTGTCTGGCAACCGGGCAAAGCCCGCGATATAGCGGGAAGCGTGAACGATGCCCGCCCGCTCCGCCGGGGCTGGACCACCGGCGCTTGCGCCACCGCCGCGGCGAAGGCGGCTTACGCGGCGCTGCTCGCCGGCCGCTTCCCCGATCCCGTCACCATCGCCCTGCCCGGCGGTGGAGCGGCTGCCTTTGCCTTGGCCGAGACCGCGCTCGGCGCCGATTTCGCCGCCGCCGGCGTGGTCAAGGACGCCGGCGACGATCCCGATGTCACCCATGGCGCGTTGATCCGTGCCCGCGTCTCGCCCGCGCCCGCCGGCGCCGGCGTCGTGTTTCGCGCCGGAAGCGGGGTCGGGATGGTGACCCGCCCAGGCCTGCCGATCCCGCCCGGCGAGCCGGCGATCAACCCGGTGCCGCGCCAGATGATCCGCGCCGCGATCGGCGAGATCGCGGCGCTCCACGGCACGGCCGGCGATGTCGTGGTCGAGATCTCCATCGAAAACGGCGAGAAGCTCGCCGAAAAGACGCTGAACCCGCGGCTCGGCATCCAGGGCGGGCTCTCGGTGCTCGGCACCACCGGGATCGTCATCCCCTATTCCTGCGCCGCCTGGATCGCCAGCATCCAGCGCGGCATCGATGTCGCCCGCGCCGCCGGGATCACCCATATCGCCGGCGCCACCGGGCGGACCTCGGAAGCGGCGGTGCGGCGTCTTCACGCTCTCCCCGAGACGGCGCTGATCGACATGGGCGATTTCGTCGGCGGGATGCTGAAATATCTCCGCCGCCATCCGGTGCCACGGCTCTCGATCGCCGGCGGGATCGCGAAGCTCACGAAACTCGGCCAGGGAAGGCTCGATCTCCACGCCAAGCGCGGCCTGGTCGATTTCGCCGCCCTCGCGACCCTCGCCGCACGCGCCGGCGCACCCGCCGATCTCGCGGCAAGCCTCGCCGGCGCCGAAACCGCGCTGGCCGCGGACGCGATCGCCCGCCAGGCCGGCTTCGCGCTCGCTGACGCCATCGCCGGCGCCGCCTGGGAAGTCGCCGCCGAGACACTGGCGGGAAGCGGTATCGCGCTCGAAATCCTGGTGTTCGACCGCGACGGCGGCTTGCGCGGCCGGGCGCCTTTTACCCCGGTTCATGGCACCCCGCCCCGGAAACGGCGCACGTAATCGGCGTTATAGAGCGCGCTTTCGGCGAAACCCTCTTCCGCCAGCGCCGGCCCGACCAGGATCAGGGCGCTGCGGGCGATCGGGTTGGCGGCCAGCCGATCGACGATCTCGCCGAGCCGCCCCCAAACGATGCGCTGATCCGGCCAGCTCGCCCGGGCGACGATCACGACCGGGCAATCCGGGCCGAAAACCGGCAGCAGCTCGGCAACCACCGGCGCCAGCGCCTGGATCGCGAGATGGATCGCGAGTGTCGCCCCGGTCGCGGCAAAGGCGCTCAGGCGTTCACCCGCCGGCATTTTCGAGGCGCGGCCGGAAATCCGCGTCAGCACCACGCTTTGCGCGCATCCGGGCAGCGTCAATTCGCGCCCGATCGCGGCGGCGGCGGCGGCGAAGGCGGGAACGCCCGGGGTCAGCGTATAGGGAATGCCGTGGCGTTCCAGGCGCCGGATCTGCTCGGCGACCGCGCTATAGACCGCGAGATCGCCGGAATGGAGCCGCGCCACATCCTCGCCCCGGGCGTGGGCGGCGAGAAATTCCGCCTCGATGGCAGCGAGCGCGAGCGGCGCGGTGTCGACGAGCCGCGCCCCGGGCGGGCAAAACGCCAGAATCTCGGGGGCAACCAGCGAGCCGGCATAAAGGCAGACCGGGCAGCTTGCGAGCAGGTCGCGGCCCCGGAGGGTGATGAGATCCGAGATCG
>JAKCCP010000241.1 GCA_021841985.1 Pseudomonadota bacterium
ATGGCTGCTGGCGCTGGCTCACCGCCCGTACCGACAGCCCCTGGTATCCCAGCTTGCGCCTCTACCGCCAGGAAACCCCCGGCAACTGGCACCCAGCCATCGCCCAGCTCGCCGCCGATCTGACCGCGCTGGTGCGGCCGCGCAATTTGAGGCGAGGAAAAAACATAACAAGCGCGGCAAATGCGTGCTACAATTTCAAAACGGTGTCGTTTAGAGATCGGGTCCGGGGGGATTAATGGACACCGAACGTATGCCTCAGGCCGCGTTTTCTGCCATGGAAAGTGCGCCGGCCGCGGAATTTTCGACCCTTTCAGCCTCGCTGCAATGGCGCATCCTCGATACGCTGTTCGGTCAGGTCTCCTCGCTATTCGCGGCTGCCCCCGCCATTCTCCTCTGCGCCGGTGTCGTCCTCATTGTCGGTGGATCCCGGTGGTTGCTCGGCTGGGCGGCAGCCTCATTCGCGATCGTCGGCGTGCGCGCCCTTCTGATGGCTGCCTATCGCCGCCGAGCTACAACGGATCAGCCGATGCATTGGCTGCGCCGTTTCGAGATCGGCGCCTGGATCAGCAGCATTTTCTGGGGCATGGCGAGTTTTGCCGTGCTCACCGAGCGCAACCCCGTTGCCGTGCTAATGATCGTCAATGTGCAAAGCGCCTATGCGCTGGCCGCGGCCGTGCGCAACAATGCGGTGCTGCGCGTGGCGCTGGCGCAGGTCTATCTCGTTCTCGTGCCAACGGTGTTTTTCTTCCTCGCGTCTGGAAGCAAGCTCTTTGCCCTTTTTGCCACGCTGTTCATAATCTATATCATCACCATCACCGCGATTGTGCGCCATCTCGGCCGGCAAACGCTGAACCTTCTCATCTCGCGCGACCGCATGGGCCAGCTCATCGAAGAGGCCGAGCGCAGCAACGCCCAGTTGGCGGCGGCGAACGCCAAGCTGGAGCGGCTGGCCAATATCGACGGGCTGACCGGCATCGCCAACCGGCGCAGCTTCGATGCGTCGCTGGCGCGCTGCTGGCGGCAAGGCCTGCGCGAGCCTGGCCCGCTTTCTCTGTTATTGCTCGACATCGATCACTTCAAGCTGTTCAACGATAGCCGCGGCCATCAGGCCGGCGATGAATGCTTGCGCCAGATCGCCCGCACGGTGGAACAGACCGCCCGTCGGCCCGAGGATCACGTCGCGCGCTACGGGGGCGAGGAATTCGCCGTCATTCTTCCCGATACCGACGCCGTCGGTGCGACGGCGGTGGCCGAGCGCATTCGCGCGATGATCGCGGCGCTGATGATCCCGCATCCGCTCTCGGGCGCCGGCTTCGTCACCGCCAGTATCGGCGTTGCCACTTACCGCCCGAGCGGTGACCAACACCCCGAGATCATGCTGGCCTTGGCCGATGAGGCGCTCTACGAAGCCAAGCTCGCCGGGCGCAATCGGAGCCACACCGCGACCCGCGTTGGAGCATCCGATCCCGTCCATTTGGCAGAATAATCAATCGCCGAGCGGCAATTCCCCCTGTTGCGCCGGGGCGCTCTCGGTGCGGGCGCGCAGATTGCCGTCGTGCATCTCGATCGTAATGCGGCTGCCCGGGCGCACGGCGGTGGCCGAGGTCAGGGGCTCGCCGCGTGAATCGCGGAGCAGCGCATAACCGCGCGCCAGCACCGCGTGATGCGAGACGGAGAGGAGGCGCGCCGTCAGCCCGGCGAGATGGGCGCGCTGTTCGCGGAGACTTGCTGCCAGCGGCGCGGTCGTCAGTCGGGCGATGATGCGCTCAGCCCGCCCGCGCTGCCGCAGCGCGAAATGCCGCAAGGCCGCGTTTAGTCTGCTGCTGGCGAGGCGAAGCGCGTTCTGGTGATGCGCGAGGAGCGCTGGCAGGGCGCGCTTCAGCCGCTCCATCCGGTCATCGAGGCGTTGGCGCGCGGCCCCGGCGAGGCTTGGCAGATCGGGCAGCGCCGCCGCGGCCGCATTGAGGCGAAGCCGCGCCGCTTGCCGCCGCCGCTCGATCGCGCCGGCGAGCCGTGCCGCTTTCTGCGCCAGATCGGCGAGCAAGTCGGCGCGCGCCGGCACCGCCATCTCGGCCGCCGCGGTCGGTGTCGGGGCGCGGCGGTCGGCGGCGAAATCGATCAGGGTGGTATCGGTCTCGTGCCCGACCGCCGAAATCAGCGGGATCGGGCAGTTGGCCGCCGCCCGCACCACCGCCTCGTCGTTGAACGCCATGAGGTCTTCGAGGCTGCCGCCCCCGCGCGCCACGATCAGCACGTCGGGGCGGGGGATCGGACCGCTTTCGGGGAGCGCACCGAAGCCTTCGATGGCCGCGGCGATCCGCTCGGCCGCGCCCTCGCCCTGGACCGGCACCGGCCAGAGCAGGATGGTGCGGGGAAAGCGCCGCGCCAGGGTCGTGCGGATATCCTGGATCACCGCCCCGCGCTCCGAGGTGATCACCCCGATGACCCGCGGCAGGAGCGGCAAGGGGCGCTTGCGCGCGGTCTCGAACAGGCCCTCGGCGGCGAGCCGGCCACGCAGCGCCTCGATCCGCGCCAAGAGCGCCCCGACCCCGGCATAGTCGAGCCGCTCGACGATGAGCTGATAGCTTGAGCGTTCGGCGTATGAGGAAATCTTGCCCGTGGCGATGACCTCGATACCGTTTTCCGGGGCGAGGCCGAGCCGCGGCACGGCGAATTTCCAGATCACGCCGGCGAGCTTGGCGCCCTCGTCCTTGAGCGAGAAATAGATGTGGCCGGAGGGATAGCGCTTAAGCTCGGTGATCTCGCCGCGCACCCGCACGCGGCCGAATTCGCCCTCCAGCGTGCGTTTCACCGCGCCGGCGATTTCCGAGACGGTATATTCCGGGATATTCGAGGCCGGGCTATGGAGGGGCGGCGCGTCATCGCTCATGGCGGCGAGTGTAGAGGGTTTGCGGCGGGCGTGGAAACGCCGGGCGGAGAGAAGGGTGCGGAATGATGCGGGTGCTGCTGGTCGGATCGGGCGGGCGCGAACATGCCCTGGCATGGGCGTTGGCGGCGAGCCCGCTTCTGGGAAAACTCTGGTGCGCGCCGGGTAATCCGGGGACGGCGGAAATTGCCGAGAATGTCGCGATCGCCGCCGAGGACATCGCCGGCCTCGTCGCTTTCGCCGGCGCCCGTCGCGTCGATCTCGTGGTACCCGGCCCCGAAGCGCCGCTGGTCGCGGGGTTGGCGGATGCGCTGGCGGCGGCGGGCCTGCGCTGCTGCGGGCCGAGCGCCGCGGCGGCGCGGCTCGAAGGCTCAAAAATTTTCACCAAGGAAATTGCCGCGGCGGCCGGTGTTCCGACCGCTCCCTGGCGATATTTCAGCGATGCCGCGGCGGCGCGCGCCTATGTGCGCGATCAAGGCGCGCCGATCGTCGTCAAGGCCGATGGGCTGGCCGCCGGCAAGGGCGTGGTGGTCGCGGAAACCGTGGCGGCGGCCGAAGCTGCGATCGAGGAATTGATGATCGCGGGCAAGCTCGGCGCGGCGGGGGCGCGCGTCGTGGTTGAGGCGTGCCTCAAGGGCGAAGAGGTTTCCTTGTTCGCGCTCTGTGATGGCAAAACCGCGGTTTTTCTCGGCGCCGCGCAGGACCATAAGCGGGTCGGCGAGGGCGATACCGGACCCAACACGGGGGGCATGGGCGCCTATTCGCCGCCGCCCGCACTCACGCCCGCGCTGGCCGAGGCGGCGATGGCACGCATCATCCGCCCGACGCTTGCCGAGCTTGCCCGCCGCGGCACGCCATTTCGTGGCATTCTCTTTGCCGGCCTGATGCTCACCGAGGCCGGACCACAGCTCATCGAATTCAATGTCCGCTTTGGCGATCCCGAATGTCAGGCGCTGCTGCGGCGGCTCAAATCCGATCTGCTTGCCGCCTTGCTCGCCTGCGCCGATGGTGAGCTTGCGGATTTCGACCTCCGCTGGGACGAGGCGGCGGCCATCGCCGTGGTGCTGGCGGCGCGCGGCTACCCGGAAGCGCCGCGCAAGGGGGGTGTGATCCATGGCCTGAGGGAGGCCGCGCGGGTGGAGGGGGTCGAAGTGTTCCATGCCGGCACGGCGCGGCGCGCGGATGGAGAAATCGTCGCCGCCGGCGGGCGGGTGCTAACCATCACGGCGCGCGCGCCGACGCTCGCCGCGGCCCGCGCCTCGGCCTATGCCGCGATCGCGCGGATCACTTTTGAAGACGCGCTCTACCGCCGCGATATCGGCTGGCGCGCGCTCTTGTCACCGCCCCGGTAGGACCGGCCCCCAACTGGCGAGCAGGCTGGCGGCCAGCAGTACCATAAGGCCGAGCGCCATGCCGCGCGCGAGGCTTGAGCGCAAAGCGTAGAGCGCGGGCATGGGCGCAGCACCTTCCAGGGCGGGCAGCAACACCAGACGGTTGCGCGCGGCGAGGCCGAGCAGCAGCGCGAACAGCCCCAGCTTGATGAGTGCGAGCCGGCCATAATCCGTCGCCAGCAGCGGCCCAAAGCCGCCGATCAGGGCCACCCCCTGGATCAGCGCCGAGAGGGCAAGCGCGCCAACCAGGACCATCGCCAGCATTGAAAACCGCCGCACCATCCGCACTGCCCGTTCAATGGGCGCGGTGCCGAGGGCGAAAAACAGCGGCGCCAGCCCGCCGAGCCAGCCGCCGGCGGCAAAGAGGTGCAGCGTCTCGACCGCCCAGAGCAATCTTCCTTCGCCGTCGGGCAACGCCGCCGCGTGACCGCTACCGGCGGCAAGCACCAGCGCGCCGCCAACGAGCGCCGCGCGCACCACCGGGCGCCAGGCCCGCACGCCACCATGCAACGCCAGCGCCAGGACGATGAAGGCCAACTGGGCCGCGAGAAAGGTGCCGAAGCGGCTGAAGCGGATCACCTCTGGAATGGCCGCGACGGCGGCGGCGACACTCCCGGCATCGTTCACCACGGCGCTCTCGGCGAGCAGCCGCACCAGCCCGCCGAACAGCGCCAGCAGAAGGCTCGCGCCGATCAGCGCCGGAAGCGCCCGCCCGCCTTCCATCGCGCGTGGCGCGATCAGCAGGCGAAAGAGCAGAGCGCCAAACGCCGAGAGCATACCTGCGAGCTGTAGAAAACGACCGGTGATTGTCAGCCATTCCACCACCTCGCGCGCCTTATGGGGCGGGTGCCACGGTGAAATGGAAACTCCCTTGGGTCTTGTGCCCGTCATCGGCGGAGACGGCGTGCCAATGGACAGTATAAACGCCGGGCTTGAGCGCGCCGAGACCCACGCCGAGCCGTGTGCCTTCTTTGCCTTCGGGATGAACGTCACCGCGATCGACACGCTGGCCGGCGCTGTCCTCGACGGTGATGCCGGAGAAGCGGGGGGCAACGCCCTCGGTGAAGTCGATCGTGACCTCGGCCGGCGCCGTCTTGAGCGTCGTCCCACGTGATGGATCGGAATCCTTGAGGTAGGAATGGGCAAAAGCGGGAGCGGAGAGGCCGAGCAGAAGGAGAGCGGAGAGGCCGAGCGCTTTGTTCATGACGAAACTCCTTTCTATATACTGAAGGAATCAGTTCTTGCGAACGAAAACCGGCAGGCCGAGCGAATCCGGGAGGGCGATGGCGACCTGCATGCCGAGCGTCGTCGAGCTTGGCAGACGCGGATTGGGGGTCGCGAAGCCAATCTGATCGGGGTGGATGATGTATTCGACAAAGGGTTGCACTGAGACGCCGGCGCCGATCTGCCAGAGATAGTTGAGTTCGAAATCGGTTTCTCCCTTGTTCATGGTGCCCGTGTAGCCACCCTGATTGGCAAGCAGGGTCTGGCTTTCGACAAGGCGCTGGTTGAACACCTGATACATCGCGAGGAAGTTGATGGAATCGTGAGGATGCGACGCAAACGGTCCCTGATCGGACAGTCCCGCCTGATAATACTGGCGGATTTCTGATTGATTCGAGCCGAACATGGCACCGCCAAAAAGGGTGAGCCCACGGCGCGTTTCCGAAAGATCGGGCCGCCAGATCATCTGCTGGAACATGGCATAGACGGAGGTGCGCCCCTGGTCGTTGAGCGCGGTGCCGCCATAGAGCGGTAAAGGCAGCCCGGCGTTGTTGAACAGCGGATCGGGATAAGGGCTGTTGTCGTAAAAGCCACCCACGGCATAAGATCTGGGATAGGGATCGGTGGAAAAGTCGCTCTTGTAGCCAAGCTCGACGGGAACAAAAGCCCCCGTGGCATGGCCGAGGCCCCAGTTATTGCCGAGATTAGACGCCTGCGAATAGGCATAGGGGTCGTCTTCATAGACGCCGGCACGGAGATAGGTCTCGAGCGTCGGATGCAGGGAAATGCGCGCGCCCCAGGTCGAGGCCGGGGCGATCGCGGCGCTGTCATTGAAGAAGAAGGAAGTAAAATTGCTGCACGCGTTGGTGAACACGAAATTGCAGGCGATTGGAAGGGAATTGAAATCCTGCACCGGCGACTGGCGGCCGACCAGCAGGAGAACGTGGTTGTCGAACAGCGATTGATCCCAATCGAGTTCCTGGAACTGCAACACTTCGTTGGGGCCAAAGGTTTGCGGGGTGAGCGTGTTGCTGCCGCTGAATTTCCCATAATAGCCGCCGACCCGGTCATCGACGGCGATGTGCATCGCTGCCCCTGGGATGCCCAGGATGCGGTTCATGTCGAGATCAACCTCGAGGAGAAAATCGTTGTCGAACACGGCGCCTTGCTTGGCGCCGCCCGCGACATTGCCGGCGAGGATACCGGTTTCGCCGCCATTGAAATAGACGCCGCTATCCGCCATCGCCTGACCGATGCCACTTGCCGGCCCGAGCGTGCTGAAATCGAACAGATAGCCGCTCTGCCAGGCGGTATCGCCAGCGGGAGCGGCGGCTTGAGGATTGCTGCCGCTGTCGGGGAAGGGTGAGCGATCAGACGGCGGCGCTTCCTGCGCGTTGGCGCCCATGATTGTCACGGCGAAAGCGAGCGTCACGACACCCGCGCGCATGCTTCGCCACGCCTGCGGCTTGGAAAAAATACGAAACATTGCAACGCTTCTCCTCCGCGGCGCGCGGCCTTCCGCACGCCGTCTGGCATCTTTGTCATCGGCGCGCAAAATCTTGCTCGCACGCCGGACCTATTGAAAAAGCTCAGACTTGCTCAGAGAAAAGCCGGAGGTGCGCGGGGCTGCTGCGGGCTTGCCCGCTCGGCGAGCGCGAGGGTGAAGAGGCGGGCCGCGTGGGGGGTGATGCGCACGGCCTCGCGCGGGGGCGCGAAGGGCGGCGGCGGTGGCAGCGTAACATTGGCGAGGATCTGACAAACCGGGCAGATGGCATGCGGCGCGGCGGCTTTCCTGTCCGGCGTTTTATCGGGGCTGTCCGGCCCGGCGGGCGCTACCGCGCAAATCCCGCCCGCCCGTAGCGGATCGGCCAGCGCCAGACATTGCGTGAACGCCGTCCCCCACTGCACCAACAGCAGGAATGCGAGGGCGCGCAATAACCATGAGCGGGCGGTAGACATGTCCATATCTTGAAAGCGGCGATAACAAAAAGCAAGCGTTACGTTCGGGAGTTGCGGCTTGCGGCGGCGGTGTGATTCGCCGATCATCCGCCTCCCGCGGGCATCATCCGCGGGTCGCGACAAAGGAATCTCATGCGCCGCCGTGCCGCGCTCCAGGCTTTCGCCGCCGCCGCCTCTAGCCTTGCTGTCCGGCGCGCGGCGCATGCGCAAACGCGCCTGAAAGTGATGGTCGTCGTCACCGATGTGATCGACGCGCAATGGGCGGCGCGACTCGCGCGGGGGCTTGGCCAGACCGGCGCGGGCTTTGGCCTTACCACCAGCCTGCTCGTGCCCCCCCGTCCCGACCCCGCCCTGCAAGCGGGGCTGATCGCGACGCTGATCGGGCGCAAGGTCGATGCCATCGGCGTGCTGCCGCTCGATCCGGTGATGCTCGATCCTGTTCTGCAATCGGCCCGCGACAATGGCATCCTCGTTGTAACACTTGGCGCGGTGGCACCGATCGCACGAAGTTGGGATATCGAAATTATCTCTCCGGCCGCTTATGCCGCGCGCCAGATGACCGCGCTGGCTGCGGAGATGGGCGGCCGCGGCGCTTATGCCGTCTATGTCGGAACCCTGGCGGGTCCGCTCGATGCGCGCTGCGCCGATGCCGCCATCGCTTTGCAGAAAGCGCGCTATCCGGAGATGAAACTTGCGACACCGCGCAAGCCGGTAGCCGAGGATGCGCGCGCCAGCGCGCGCATGACCGAGGATTTGCTGGCGGCGTTTCCCGATCTCGGGGGTATTCTCTCGTTTGGCGCGGCGGGGACGATAGGCGCCGGCACAACCGTGCGGGAGCAACGGGCAGCGATGCGCGTCGCGGTGGTGGGCACCGTGCTGCCTTCCGAGGCCCGCGAGCTGATCATCACGGGCGCGATCCGCGCGGGCTTCCTCTGGAGCCCGCTCGACGCCGGCGCGGCCCTGGCGGGCGTCGCGGGGATGACCTTCACCGGCCGGCTGCTCCGCACCGGCATCGATATTCCCGGGCTTGGGCTCGCCAAGATCGATACCGACCACCGCCTGATCACGACCAACCGTATTTTCGATGTCAACCGCACGACGCTGGATGGCCTGATCGCGCTTGGCCTATGATCGGCCGCATTATCAGGAAAAGCCGCGCGCCATGAGTTCCGTTCTGGTCTTCGACATCGGCAAGACCCACGTCAAGCTCAACGTCGTTGATGCGGCGGGCGTGATCGTCGAGACCCGGCGTGATTCGAATGCCGCCCGTCCGGGCCCGCCCTATGGCCATTTCGATCTGGCCCAGCGGGAAGCCTGGGCATGGGCCGCGATCCGCGATCTCGCCTCGCGCCACGCCATTGCCACCATCGTTACCTCCTCGCATGGCTCAGCCGGTGTGCTGGTCGATGCCGCGGGCCCGGTGCTTCCGATGATGGACTATGAAACCGTGATCCCGGCCGCGATCGATGCCACGTATCGCAGCCTCGTCGATCCCTACCCCGCCCGCGGCAGCGCGGTGCTGCCGGGGGCGGCGCATCTCGCGCGGCAGATATTTTGGTATTCCCGCGCCTGGCCGGCGGTTTTCGCCCGCGCCGAGGCGTTTCTCGCCCAGCCGCAATACTGGGGCTGGCGGTTTTCGAGGGTCGCGGCCAGCGAGCACACCATGCTCGGCGCCCAGTCGCAACTGCGCGACGTGCTCGCCGGGCGGCCGACGCGTCTGGCCCAAGCCTGCGGTTTTCTTCGGCTCCTGCCGCCGCTACGGCCCGCCTGGGAGGCGCTCGGGCCGGTGCGCCCCGATCTCGCCGCCCATCTCGGTCTCGCGCCCGAAACCCATGTGCTGTGCGGCGTGCATGACAGCAGCGGCAATTTTTATCGCTATCAGGCCGCTGGCATGACCGACTTCACGGTGATCTCGACCGGCACCTGGATCGTCGGCCTCACCGATGCGTTCGATCCCGCCCGCCTCGATGAGCGGCGTGGTATGACGGTGAATGCCGATGTCTTTGGCCGCCCGCTCGCCGGGGTGCTGGCGATGGGCGGGCGGGATTTCGCCGCGATCGCCGGGCGCGATCCGCAAGGCCCTGCCGAGGCCGCCCTGATCGCCGCCCTGATTGCGCGTGGCAGCATGGCGCTACCCTCGTTCAGCGAGGATGACGGGCCATTTCCCGGTAGTGGTGGACGCGGCCGGTTAATCGGCCCGCCGCCGGAGAACGCCGCCGAACGTCGCGCCCTCGCGGTACTGCACGGCGCCTTGCTGACCAAGGCCTGCCTCGATGCACTCAAAGGGGAAGGGACGGGCGGGAAAGTGGTGCTCGATGGCAGCTTTCTGAACGATCCGCTCTATGCCCCGCTGGTTGCCGGCTTACGGTCGGGCGACACTATCCTCACCAGCGCCGAGCCCAATGGCACCGCGATCGGCGCCGCCCTGCTGGCGCATCACGGCATCGCCGCGTCCTGCGCGCTTGCCCCGGTCAGCCCGCTCGCGATGCCGGGCCTGGCCGAGTACGCGGCGGACTGGGCGACGCGCGCCGCTGCCACGCTCTGACCGCCGGCCCGGCCTATGCTGGGGGGAGAAGCGCCTCGTCTTCGGCCACGCTCTGCTCCTCGGGGGGTTCTTCCGCCGCCGCGCGCGCCCCGACCGCCTCGCCGCGCACCTGCTTCTCCGCCTCCTCGAGGCTGCGCGCGACATTGACGGTGACGGACATCGATACCTCCGGGTGCAGCACCACCCGTACCTGACGCAGCCCCAGCGTCTTGATCGGATGGTCGAGTACTACCTGCGCGCGGTTGATCGAGAGCCCGCCCGCGGTCGCGGCATCGGCGATGTCGCGCGCCGAGACCGAACCATAGAGGCTGCCCGACTCTCCCGCCTGTCGGATGATCACCACCGACAGCCCGGCGACCCGCTCGGCCACCCGCTCGGCCTCCTCGCGACGCTTGAGGTTTTGCGCCTCCAACTCGACGCGCTGGCTTTCGAAGCGGGCGAGATTGTCCTTGCTTGCGCGGAGTGCCTTTTTCTGCGGCAACAGGAAATTACGAGCGTAGCCGGGACGCACCTTCACGACCTCGCCCATCTGGCCGAGTTTTTCCACCCGTTGCAGCAAAATCAGCTCGATATGTGCCATCGTTGCCTCCTCAGCTCAGCACGTAGGGCAGGAGAGCGAGGAAGCGGGCGCGCTTGATGGCGCGCGCCAGCTCACGCTGCTTCTTGGCCGAGACGGCGGTGATGCGGCTCGGCACGATCTTGCCGCGCTCGGAGAGGAAGCGCGACAGCAGGCGCACGTCCTTGTAGTCGATTTTTGGTGCATTCGGGCCGGAGAACGGGCAGGATTTGCGCCGGCGGTAGAACGGACGGCGGGCGCCCACGGCGGTGCGGCGGGCGGCGGGGTTGGTTTCGGTCGATTCGGACATTTTTTACTCCTCGCCGTGGCCAAGCATGTCATCAGGGCCATCATTCTCCGGGCGGGCGCGGAATTCCTCGCGGTCGTCGAAGCCGCGACGGCGACCGCTATCGAAGCGCCCAGCTGGCTTGGGGCCGCGGAAGCCGCGCTCGCGCTCGTCCGAGCGGCGCGAGAGGATCGAGGAGGGTGCTTCCTCGATCTCTTCCACGCGCACCGTAAGAAAGCGCAGCACGTCCTCGTTGATGCGCAGCTGTCGCTCCATCTCGGTCACGGAGGCCGGCGCGACATCGAGGCCGAGCAGCATGTAGTGGCCCTTGCGGTTCTTCTTGATGCGGTAGGTGAGGCTGCGCAGCCCCCAGTATTCGCGCTTTTTGACCGCTCCACCCTCGCCCTCGAGCTGGGCGGCGATGTGATCGGCAATGCCGTCCACCTGCTGCTGCGTGACTTCGCTCCGCGCGATCAGCACGCATTCATAAAGCGGCATCCTGTACTCCCTATGGCTGATATCGGTCCGCGCCATGCGAACATAGCCGGAGGGGATGCCACCCCTCCGGCAGGGTGGCGGCGTGTCGCATAATTGGGGGCGCTTGGCAAGGTGGGCGTGGCGGGAGGACTAGGCCAACCGGGATAAGGCGATTTTTGAGTATAATAATAAGGCCAGGGCGCTGCCCTGGACCCGCTGGGGCCAGCGGCCCCAGACCCGCATCATGGAAGGGATTGCAAAGGCTCCGCCTTTGCTGGGGTTTCAATGGGAAGATGGGGGGCAAAGCCCTTTGCCTTATAAATGCCGCGTAATCATTAACTCTGACCCGCGTTTTCTGAAGACTGTGAAAATGGCGTATTTACTTCTCGACGCCACCTTAAGGAGATATGCGTTTCGGCCGCAAGGCCGGATCAGAGCATACCGATATGAAAAAAACTCACAGGTGGTTCTGGTCAATTATCTTTAGGAAATCGTCGCGGGACATCTCGCAGAACGCTTTCTTCGCTGCGGTTGAAATCGTCACAAGACACACTGCTGCTATACCGACAGCAATCGGGTTGTAAAAGCCGAGTTCATGCGTCAGCCATGCGGCGAGTGCAGAAGCTGACGACTGAGCCGCTAATGTCTTGGATCTATTTTCGTTATCAAAACAGAGTTTTTCCCGAATATTTTCAAAGAACCGACGGAAAAACGCAATCGCATAAGCGGTTGGGACAGAAATTCCCCAGGGATACCTGTTTCTGTTCATCATAATTTCAAAGACGTCTGAATGAAGCTTGCTCAACTCTTTTGTGTCGTTAACTGGCAGCCAGGCCATCGATGCGCAATTTAAGGAAATAACAACCCCTAAATTAAACATCAAAGCTTGAATCTGGATTTTTTGATACCATTCATCCGCGCTTAGGTTGGTGATCTGCCCCATGAACGACTGCAAAGCAGATATGGATGGATGCAAAGTGCCAGTGCCATCGAAGGGCAACTGGCTATTCCACATCTGCGCCCTAGACCATTCCGCCAGATCACGAAATTCCGGCGAGCCAGGTGAGGCCATGCCACTCATCGTACGATCTCCAAAAGTCGAATGGCGTATATCGCGAATAGCGCAGAAAAAAAACTAATAAATCCCGGTTTGTCTATCGACGTTTGCCGCACGCCTCGCGCCATTATTGCCGCAACATCGTCCCAAATTTTGGCCAGCTCACCCCACCTTGGTAATCGCCCATTTCACCAGTTGCGGGCCGTCGGCGGCGCCGCTCAGCACCACCTGTTCCGAGCGTCGCGGCTCCTCGGCACCGAGATAGACGCTTTCCTCGAGCCCGAGCCGCACGCCCTCGGCGCGCAGCCGCCAGAAACTGCCGCCGGGGGCGCAGCAGCATCGCCTCACCGTCCTGCTGGCGGCTGGCGTCAACCGCGGGGTGGAGATGGAAACGGACGGCAAAAGGCTGCGGGGTCGGCGCCTCAACGGCATCCTCGCCGCGCAGATCCTCGCCGCTTTCGGCGAGATAGAGGCGGCGGCGATGGAGCGCGCCGAACGGGTCATCTGGGTGGAGGGGCAGACCGAGGAACTCTGCTTCCCCTACCTCTATCAGCAGGCGAAAGGGCCGCTGCCGCCGGGGACGATCTTCACCTCCGTCGCCGCGACAGGCGATTTTCTCGCGAACAGGCGCAATCGAAAGCTGGTTTTCGAGATTTACACGCGCTTGAGTGCCGCCGTCGCCACTCTGGCGGTCGCGGTCGCTTTCAGCTTCGACAGCGAAAAACTGGACGAAACCGAGAAGGCGGACATGCAACGAGAGACCAAAGGCGCGCTGCACTTCCTGCCCAGGCGGCACCTCGAATGCTACCTCATTGACCCCGCCGCGATCGCCGCCTTCATTGCCAGCAAAGACCCGCAATCGTCCCCGACCGTCACGCCTGATGCAGTTGTGACGGCTTTGAAAAAAACCGTGGAGGAATGCCGCTTTCACAACGACGATTGGAAAAACGATATCACCGATGAACAATGGCTTGCCTGCGTCGATGCCGCCAACCTCATCGACACGGTGTGCGGAAGGCTCTCTGATCAGCGCGTGCGCTTCAAAAAAAAGGCGGACTCGTTGTTCCTTCTCCGACATATCCTCGCAAACACCCCCTCCCACCTTTCGGGGCTGGTCGATTACGTCGCGCGCCTCGTGGCGGCGGTGATGCCGGGCTAGCCCACACGCCGATCCTTGCGCCGCAATCTGCATCCAACAGACGAGTCCACTATTGGCCCGGGATCAGGTCGTGCGGCGTCAATTCAGATTGCCAAGTAAGCGGTGGCGCTCCCGACGTCGTGGGCGGCCCTTTGACACAAATAAGGGATGAATTGCGGAGCAAGGGCCGGAGTGTGGTAGAGCCACGGATATGCTTCGCTCAGGTTTGCTGGCACCAACGAATGGTACCCGAACGGAGAAGTTTGTTATGGTTGCTTTCGTTCTTTTGGAGGATGGTATGTCGACGCGACCGCAGGCACCATTTTTCGACGAAGAAAGCCGCCTCGCGGCAGTCCACGCGCGCGAGCCCCGGGCAGATGGCTATTTTTTCTATTCTGTCTCCACCACGGGCGTGTACTGCTACCCTTCGTGTGCCGCCCGCCCGGCGCTCCGTCAAAACATCGCATTCCATACGACACGAGAAGACGCGGAACGTGCGGGATTCCGCGCCTGCAAGCGCTGCCGCCCTGATCTGCCGCCCCGCGCCGAACGCGAGGCCGCGATTGTTGCGTTAGCTTGCCGCGAAATCGAAGCCGCAACGGAGTCGCTGTCTCTCGCCGATCTCGCGGACGCGGTGGGACTGAGCCCCTATCATTTTCACCGTATGTTCCGACGTATTGTTGGAATAACGCCGCAAGCCTATGCGGCCGCACACCGGCAGTCTCGGGTGCAGAGCCAGCTTGCTGGAGGCGCAAGCGTCACCGAGGCGATCTACGATGCCGGGTTCAATTCATCCGGTCGATTTTACGAAGCCGCAGGCGACATGCTGGGCATGATGCCGTCTCGATATCGCAATGGTGGGAAGAACGAGACCATTCACTTCGCTTATGGAAATTCGAGCCTCGGTTATGTTCTGGTTGCCGCAACCGATCGCGGACTATGTGCAATCCTGATCGGCAACGAGCCCGAACAGCTGCTGCATGACCTCGAGCAGAGATTTCCGCACGCGATCCTGGCAGCGGCAAAACCGGACTTCGCGGATTGGGTGGTGCGTGTCGTGGCGATCGTCGATGACCCGCGGCAAAGTCACGATTTCGCCTTACCCCTCGATATCCGCGGCACAGCGTTCCAGCGGCGGGTCTGGCAAGTTTTGCGCACAATCCCGCCGGGGCGGACGCGCACCTATGGCGAGGTGGCCGCGCAGCTTGGCAATCCTGCCGCAGTTCGGGCGGTCGCGAGCGCTTGCGGAGCAAACACGCTTGCTGTTGCCATCCCCTGCCATCGTGTGATCGCGGCGAACGGCAACCTGGCCGGTTATCGCTGGGGCATCGACCGCAAACGCAAGCTGATCGATCGGGAGGGTGGCGCATGAACGATATCGGCGCAATTCAGAACACACTGACGATCGATTGGGAGAAAATGTCCGTGCATCTCGACGCAGAAGGTTGGGCGATACTGCCCCGCCTCATGACCAGCGCCGAGTGCGAAGCAACGACCGAGCTTTATTGCCATCCAGAGTATTTTCGAAGCCACGTGATGATGGCTCGACATGGTTTTGGACAGGGCGAATATCGTTATTTTGCCTATCCTTTGCCCCACTTGGTCACCAAATTACGCACCGGTCTCTATCGGCACTTGGCGCCCATTGCCAACACGTGGTATGAGCGGATGGGTATCGCAATCCGCTTTCCGCCAGAGCATGGCGCGTTCGTTGAGCGCTGTCATGAGGCCGGGCAATCGCGTCCGACGCCGTTACTGCTCCAGTATGGCGAGGGTGATTACAACTGCCTGCATCAGGATCTTTATGGAGAGCATGTTTTTCCGCTTCAGGTTGCGGTGTTGCTCGCGCAACCCGGAAAGGATTTCGATGGCGGCGAATTCGTGTTAACAGAACAACGACCACGGATGCAATCGCGCGCCGATGTGATACCGCTGAACAAGGGCGACGCAGTCGTATTTGCTGTGAGTCAACGCCCCGTGTGCGGCCGGCATGGCGAGCACCGGGTTACGATGCGCCATGGCGTAAGCAGGGTGCGATCTGGCCATCGGCACACGCTGGGTGTGATCTTTCATGATGCGCTCTAACCCGCCCATGCTATCGTCTGATCTGTTCGACATGCGGCCTCGTGACATCGACCTTGGCCCGGGCGTGCGCTTCCTCCGCGGATTTGCTTTGCCGCACGGGCAGACCTTGCTTGCCGCCCTGACTCTCGTGACGCTGGCTGCACCGTTTCGCCACATGGTGATCCGCGGCGGCCGGCGGATGTCGGTCGCCATGACAAACTGTGGCTCGCTTGGTTGGGTTGCCGATGAATCCGGCTATCGCTATGACCCGACGGATCCACGAACCGGCAACCCCTGGCCGGAAATGCCTGATGTCTTTTGCAATGTCGCGATCAGGGCGGCGAATGCCGCCGATTTTGATGGCTTCGCACCGGATGTTTGCCTGATCAATCGCTATGAGGCGGGCGCGCGGATGTCGCTGCATCAAGATCGGAACGAGCGGGACTTCGATCAGCCGATAGTTTCCGTATCTTTGGGTCTACCGGCCGTGTTTCTGTGGGGCGGCAGCAGCCGGACGGATCGTCCACGGCGAATATTATTGGAACACGGCGATGTGGTGGTCTGGGGCGGGCCGGCACGCAAAACCTATCACGGTGTGCATCGATTGTCGGCGGGAGATCATCCATTAACGGGGAGATTTCGCTACAACCTCACGTTCCGCATGGCTGGTTGAATACTAATGCTCCAACATCATATACTATTCTGTATAACATAACGAATGTTCCCGTGCCTGACCCGATATCCGTTGTGGATAATTTTTATCCTGAAAAGGTCTTGTCTTTATGGGCGTATAGATCGCATGAGCGGGTGATGGTGGATCACCTGGAGGGTGCGGATGGCGGCGGTGCGAACTGCGCTGCCGTGTGATTTGGGGTGCGATCGACCACTGCATGCATCGCCGGATCATGGGCAAGACGTTCGGCATCGTTCACATCCTCATAGCCGGCGAGGCGGCCGAACACCGACTGGCGCAACAGCCCGGTCAGCAGGTGCCGGGTGTTCTTGCCACGGCGGCATTCCGACAGCGCCGCGCTGGCCAGATCGGAGAGGCCGAGCGCGTCGTCCAGTTCCCGGTAGGCCAGCAAGCCGGCGTCGGAAGTGATCCTGCTGCCGTGGCATTCCAGCTTCAGCCTCCGATCGAAATCGACCCGCAGAGACCCATCATCCGCTTCACCCGTTGGGTGTTCCATCCGCGCGCCCCCCTCGTTGACGACAACACGCTGATATTCATGCCACATTCGGCCTTCCTGTACAAGGAAATCCGTACCTATCCGGGAAATCCGGGTCGTAACGACGCTCTTATGAGCGTCGTTATGCGCGGGTGTCGGGATGGAGATCATCGCGGGTGTGGAGCCCTGGCGTCGCTGGCGGGATGAGGACAAGCTGCGGATTGTGGCGGAGGCGCAAGCGGCTGGCGTGTGTGGGTGGGGTGTGTGGGGGAGCTGAGGCCGGCGCCGATGCCTGCGGTGTTCTTGCCGCAGCGCTGTTGGCCAGGACGGCGTCGATCGCATGGGCCTCCAACTGCGCCAGCAGATCCCGGATATTCCCGGAGCGAACGATCAGTTCGACATCAGATCGGCCGACCAATGGCCGAAGAAATTCGAGTTGGAAGTTTCGCGACAGCGTCGTGAGCGCACCGACCCGGAAAACCTGACGGGTGGCCAATGGCCGCCCACGCAGGATGCTCATCAGTTCGTCGCCGGCCTTGAACACCGTATCGGCATAGTCGAGCGCGATCTGACCGGCCTCCGTCAGAACGAGCTTCCTGCCGACACGCGCGAAGAGCGGATGGCCCATCTGGTGTTCAAGCTTCTGAATTTGCACTGAAAGAGCCGACTGCGACAGGTTCATGTGCGCGGCTGCCCGGGTGAGGCTGCCCTCATGAGCGACTGCCCAGAAATAGCGCAAATGGTTGTAGTTTAGGTCTCTCATATGGTTCTATTAAAACGAACGCTGTTATAGAAACAATGAATTTTTTTTGCCCTTGATGATCAGGTACGGACGTCTCCTGACAGTCTTTCGTTTTGAGGGGGCTTCCCATGCCGCTATTCCTCGCGCCTTGGTCGGCGCCCGTTCCGCTGCTCCTCGCAGGGGCGATCGGTTTCCTGAATAGTGGCCGGCAGCCCAAGCTGGCTCCTGTGTTGGCCGAAGCCGCATCGCTCTCGCATTACTTGCGGCGATCATCTTTCCCTTGCGCGGGGAGACCCGTCGGCCATCCAGGAGCGCTTCTTCCCCGCCTTCGGCGTGGCGCTTCAACCACCGGTTCACGACCTGGCGGCTGACGCCCACCGCTTCCGCCGCCTCCGCCTCGGTCTTGCCTACCTGCCGGACCAGATACACCCCTGCGTGCGCAACGCTTCCTGGATGGCCCGGCCGCGGCTACGAAAATCGGTCTTTCCATGAAGGGGAGTATAGGCAGAACAATCTGGAATGCCATGCATATTGTTGGGGTATTAGTAACCCGATGGAGAATATCTGGGAGTTCCTGCGCGACAACAGGTTTGCTGCGCAGGTCTGGAAGACATACGGCGCGATTGTCCGCCTGGTATGAGTATTTTCCGAGGCTTCGCCTCGCAGCCCGCCACCCGTTATATTGGGTGAGATACGAAATTCGCTGGCGTCACCGGCGTCCGAAGCCCTTTAAGCCCCCGCCGTTAGATGTTTTCTCCCTAACATTTCGAGTCTTGGGATCAAACGTCGGAGCCTCCTTTGGAGGGGCCTATTCATATCGCGGCCTTTCCTCGATGGAATTGCCGTGACCCGTCCCGTGGCCGTCCATCGGTGCCCCCCGCCGTGTGGGCGGTCACGGGACACCCTATCGGGATTGGCAAGAAATTGATCGAAGTGCTGAATTCGCGCGGCCCGAGTTGGACAGTGGTGGTGGCGTACCCCGTGAAGACAAATAACAAGGTCGGCTCGTCATGATTTTCCGCATACAAAATCTGGTTCGCCGTGCTTTCCGGCGGGCGGGCCCGGCATCCGCCTGGGATAGCGACAAGCCCATTCGCGAGGAGATTTTCAGCGTCGAGCGCATCGCCGAGCACGCGCGGAGCCTGGCGGTCGCGCAGGCGGTGACTGCAATGCCGATCCGCGTTCGATCACTCGCGGCGCGGCTCGATGAAAACGCCGTGGTATTACGCTTGTCTCATCGCATCATGGCCAAGGCGACCGAGGAGGGTCGCGCGATTACCCCGGCAGCGGAATGGCTGCTCGACAACTACTATCTCGCCGAGCGACAGATCCACAACATCCGCTCCGATCTACCGCCCGGCTATTACCGGCAGTTGCCGAAGCTCGCCGCCGGGCCTTTCGCCGGATATCCACGCGTGCTTGGCCTTGCGTGGGCCTTTGTCGCGCACACCGACAGTCGCTTTGATGCCGAGATGCTCTGCCGCTACCTGCGCGCCTACCAGGAGGTGCAGCCCCTGGAAATTGGCGAACTGTGGGCCATTGCCATCACCTTGCGGATTGTGCTGATCGAAAATCTACGCCGTCTCTCTGAAAGGATTGTGCGCAACCGGTTTGCCCGGCAGGAGGCGGACACTCTCGCCAACCGTTTGCTCGGCGCTGGCGGACGGGTTGCCGAACCGGTGCCGGAAGTATTGAAGGATCACGAGCAAGCGCCGCTATTGGACGCTTTCGCGGTACAGCTCGTCTACCGGCTGCGCGATCAGGATCCCCGGGTTACGCCGGCGCTGACCTGGCTCGATCAGCGTCTCATCATGCAGGGAACGACCGTGGAGGCGGTCGTGCACGCCGAACATCAGCGGCAGGGTACATCGAGCGTCACGGTGCGCAACATCATCACAAGCATCCGCCTCATCTTCGACGTCGATTGGACAGAACTGGTTGAGCACGTCAGCCTCGTCGACGAAGTGCTCAGCGCGGCCAGCGCCTTCGCCGAGATGGATTTCCCGACGCGCAATCTCTACCGCAGCGCGATCGAGGAGCTGGCCCGCGGGTCAAACCACTCGGAGATCGAGATTGCCCGCAATGCCGTGGTGGTCGCGACGGACGGCGCCGCCACGGCGCCAAACCGTGACGAGGAGCGCCGCGGCGATCCCGGCTACTATCTCTTAGCCGGCGGACGTCGCGCGTTCGAGGCGATGCTTCGTTTCCGCCCACCGTTGCACACCTGGCCGGCGCGCCTGAGCCGGGCTTTTGGTCTCCGCGGCTACACAATCGCTATCGCATCGGTCGCCGCTTTTCTCCTCGTTTGTCCCTTGCTCGCCCTCGGCGCCTGGGGAGCGGGCGGCGCGTGGCTCGGCGTGCTGGGCGTTCTCGGCGCGATCCCCGCCATCGATGCGGCGGTTGCGCTGGTGAACCGCGGTGCGGTATGGGGCAGCAGCGCAACCGTGCTGCCGGGCCTTGAGCTTCGCCACGGCATCCCGCTGCATCTCCGCACCCTCGTTGCCGTGCCAATGCTTCTGACCACGCCGGAGGCGATCGCGGCGCAGATCGAGCGCCTGGAAATCCATCACCTCGCCAGTCCCGAGGGCGAGCTTCATTTCGCACTGCTCTCCGACTTTGTCGATGCGAAAACAGAACATCTCGCCGGCGATGACGCGCTCCTCGCGACCGCGGTCGAGGGCATCGCGCAACTCAATGGACGCCACGGCCCCGCTCCCGGCGGCGCACGCTTTCTGCTGCTGCATCGCCGGCGGGTCTGGAACGAAAGCGAGAGGCAATGGCTCGGCTGGGAGCGCAAGCGCGGCAAGCTGCATGAGTTGAACAGGCTCCTGCGCGGCGCGGCCGACACGACTTTCCTCTGCCGCGATGGCGTGCCGGATTCTATTCGCTATGTCGTCACGCTCGATGCCGACACCCGGCTGCCGCGCGATACAGTGCGCCGGTTGGTGGGCAAGATGGCGCATGCGCTCAACCGGCCACGCTTCGATGTCGTGGCGGGGAGGGTCGTCGAAGGCCATGCGGTGATGCAGCCGCGGGTGACACCCTCGCTCCCGGTCGGGAGCGAGGGTTCGCTGTTCCAGCGCAGCTTCTCTAGCGCCAGCGGCATCGATCCCTATGCCGCCGCGGCATCCGACGTCTATCAGGATCTGTTCGACGAAGGCTCCTACGCCGGCAAGGGGATCTACGAAATCGACGCCTTCGAAGCCGCGCTCGCTGGCCGTGTGCCGGACTCCACGCTGCTCAGCCATGATCTCTTCGAGGGTGTGTTTGCACGCGCCGGTCTCGCCTCCGACGTTGAAGTGGTCGAGGAGTTTCCAGCGCGCTACGATGTCGATGCCTTGCGTCACCATCGCTGGGCGCGCGGCGATTGGCAGCTCCTGCCATGGCTGCTCGGGCGCTGGCCGACCACAGGCGCGGGTCGGGTGCGCGGTGCGATCCCGGCGGTCGGCCGATGGAAAATGCTGGATAATCTGCGGCGGACGCTCTCGGCCCCGATGTCCGTGCTCGCCTTGCTCGCGGGATGGACATTGCCGCTCCCCGCAGCACTCGTCTGGAGCGGTTTTGTGCTCGCGACGATCCTGCTGCCGACCCTTGTGCCGGTCGTCGGCACGATCGTGCCGCATCGCGCCGGAATTACCCCTGACAGCCATCTCCGCGCGCTGGGCGACGATTTGCGCCGCGCGTTGACCCAATCGTTCCTGCAGGTCGCCTTTCTTGCGCACCAGGCTTGGCTGATGAGCGACGCCATCGGGCGGACTCTGATCCGACTGTTTGTCACCCGTCGGCATCTGCTCGAATGGGTCACTGCGGCGCAAGCGACGCTCGGCCCTCGGCTCGATTTGTTCGGCTTCTATCGCCGGATGGCCAGCGCGCTCCTGATCGGCGTTCTGGCGCTGGTTGTGGCCGGGCTGTCGCGCCAGGGGGCGTGGCCTCTGGCGGCCGCCTTCGCGGCGCTCTGGATCGCCTCGCCAGCCATCGCGCGCTGGGTGAGCCTGTCGCCGCGCGTCCCCCGTCGGCGGCTGGCCTCGGCCGCCGACGCGCGCCTCCTACGGCTGACCGCGCGGCGAACCTGGCGATTCTTCGAGAGTTTCGTGACGCCCACCGATCACATGCTGCCGCCCGACAATTTCCAGGAGACCCCGACCCCGGTGCTCGCCCATCGCACCTCGCCAACCAATCTCGGCCTCTATCTCTTGTCGGCCGCGGCCGCCCACGACTTCGGCTGGACGGGATCCATCGAGGCAATCGAGCGGCTGGAGGCGACGCTTGCAACGATGAGCGGCCTTGCACGATTCCGCGGCCATTTCTACAACTGGTATGACACAAGAGATTTACGCCCGCTTGATCCCCACTACATCTCCTCCGTCGACAGCGGCAATCTCGCCGGACACCTGATCGCGCTCGCCAATACGTTCCGGGCGTGGCGCGATGTACCGCTCATGGCGGCGGCGCGTCTTGCCGGCATCGCGGATGCGATCGATCTTGCCTGTGAAGCTGCAGGCCGCGTCGCTGCTGGACGGCGCGGCGAGACGGCGGCGTGGCGGCGGTTCGATCACGCGCTTGCCACACTTGCGATGAGCGCGCGACAGGCGCCGCTGGCCGGCGGGGGCATCGCGGCGCAGCTCGCGGGGCTGGCCGCGGAGGCCGATACCCTGGCCGGCATGGTGTGCACAGCGTCCGGCGCACAAGGTGACGATAGTGGCGCCGACCTGCGGTTCTGGGTGGCGGCGACGCAGCGTGCGATCGCCAGCCACCGCCGTGATCTCGCCCAGTCGGCGGACGACGCAACCTCCCTCGAGATGCGTCTCGTGGCCCTGGAAGAGACCGCGCGAACCATGGCGCTGGCCATGGAGTTCGGCTTCCTGCTCGACCATGACCGTAAGCTGCTGGCGATCGGCTATCTCGTGCCAGAGGGTACGCTCGATCCGAACTGCTACGACCTCCTCGCCTCCGAGGCGCGGCTCGCCAGCTTCATCGCGATCGCCAAGGGCGACATTCCGTCTCGCCACTGGTTCCGCCTCGGCCGCGCCGTCACGCCGATCGCGCATGGCGCGGCACTGATCTCCTGGTCGGGATCGATGTTCGAATATCTGATGCCCTCGCTCATCATGCGCGCGCCGGCGGGAAGCCTCATCGAGCAGACCAGCCGGCTGATCGTGCGACGCCAGATCGACTACGGCGCGATACTCGGCATCCCTTGGGGCATTTCGGAATCCGCCTATAATGCACGCGATATCGAATTTACCTATCAATATTCGAATTTTGGCGTTCCCGGCCTCGGGCTGAAGCGCGGTCTCGGGGACAACCTCGTTATTGCTCCCTACGCGACGGCGCTCGCGGCCATGGTTGATCCGCGCGCTGCCGCGCGCAACCTCGAGCGGCTCGCGGGCCTCGGCGGGCAAGGCCGCTACGGCTTCTTCGAGGCGCTCGACTACACACCGGCCCGCGTCCCCGTCGGCCAGTCGGTGGCGATTGTCAGCGCCTTTATGGCGCATCATCAAGGCATGACGATCGTCGCCATCGCCGATACCTTGCTCGATGGCGTGATGCGGGGCCGATTCCATGCCGAGCCCATCATCCAGGCAACCGAGCTGCTCCTCCAGGAGCGCACCCCGCGCGATGTCGCGATGACCCGCCCCCTCGCGGCGGAGCCGAAGTCCACAGCCACAATCCTCGAGATCACGCCGTCAGACGGCCGCCGCTTCACCACCGCGCACGGCACGACACCCGCCACCCATCTGCTCTCGAACGGGGCGTACGCGGTGATGCTCACCGCCGCCGGTTCGGGCTACAGCCGCTGGCGCGATCTGGCGGTGACCCGGTGGCGCGAGGATGCCACCTGTGACAACTGGGGCTCATACGTGTTTCTCAGAGATGTCCGCGGCGGCAATGTGTGGTCGGCGGGGTTTCAGCCGAGCGGCACCGAGCCCGATGCCTATGAGGTTTTATTCAAGGAAGATCGCGCCGAATTCACCCGCCGCGACGGGACGCTCACGACCACCCTTGAAGTGCTGGTCTCGGCGGAAGACGCGGCCGAGGTCCGCCGCATTTCGGTCGTGAACTCTGGCCCCCGTATGCGTGAGATCGACATCACGTCCTATGCGGAACTGGTGCTGGCGCCGCAGTCCTTCGACATCGCGCATCCGGCATTCGCAAAACTGTTCGTCGAGACCGAGTATCTCGGCGATGTTGGTGTCCTCTTGGCGACACGACGACGGCGGACGCCGGACGAGCCCGAAATCTGGGCCGCGCATTTTGCCATTGTCGAGGGCGAGACCGTGGGCGAGCCGGAAATCGAGACCGATAGGGCCGCTTTCCTTGGCCGCGGCCGCGGTGTGCGAACCGCGCTCGCGATGAGCGATGGCCGGTCACTCTCGAATACGGTCGGCACCGTGCTGGATCCCATCTTCGCCCTCCGTCGCCGCGTACATGTCGCACCCGGGGCTGTTGTTCGCATCGCATTCTGGACGATGGTTGCGTCAACCCGCGCGGAAGCGCTCGACCTCGCCGATGCCCATCGCGACGTCACCGCCTTCGAGCGGGCAGCCACGCTCGCCTGGACCCAGGCGCAGGTGCAGCTCCGTCACCTCGGCATCGACCCCGGCGAAGCCAGCCTGTTCCAGCGCCTCGCCGGGCATCTGCTCTATGCCACACCGACATTGCGTCCGTCCTCCGACACGATCCAGCGCGGCAGCGGAGGCCAGCCGGGGCTGTGGACGCAAGGAATTTCCGGAGATCTGCCGATCATGCTTCTGCGCATCGCCGACAGCGAGAATCTCGATCTCGCGCGGCAATTACTGCAAGCCCATGAATATTGGCGAATGAAGCAACTCGCTGTCGATTTCGTCATCCTCAATGAGCGTGCGTCGTCTTATGTCCAGGACATCCAGATCGCACTCGAGACCCTGGTCCGCACCAGCCAGTCGCGACCGCAACTTCGCGTGGAGACGCCGGCGGGCCGCGTGTTCGTTCTCCGCGCCGATCTGATCGCCCCCGAGACCCGCGCCCTTCTCGCCGCGGTGGCACGCGTGGTGCTCGTCGGGCAGCGCGGGCGTCTCTCCGATCAGCTCGATCGCGCGCCGGAGGCCAGGGCCGCCGCCCGGCCCACGCCGAAACGCGCTCTCGCCCAGCCGCCACCAGCGCTCGCGACGCCAGCGCCGGATCTTGAATTTTTCAATGGACTTGGCGGCTTCACCGACGACGGGGGAGAATATGTGACGGTTCTCGGCCCCGGCCAGTCGACGCCGGCGCCATGGATCAATGTCGTCGCCAACCCGACTTTCGGCTTCCAGGTGGCGACCGAGGGGAGCGGCTATACGTGGTCCGTCAATAGCCGCGAGAATCAGCTAACCCCCTGGTCGAACGACCCGGTTTCCGACCGTCCGGGCGAAGTGTTCTATCTGCGCGACGACGACACCGGCGAGTTGTGGGGCCCGACCGCCCTGCCGATCCGGGATGTGGCCGCGACTTATATTGCGCGTCATGGCTGGGGATACAGCCGCTTCGAGCATGCGGCGCGCGGCATCGCTCTTGATCTCTTCCAGTTTGTGCCGCTCGCCGATCCGATCAAGATTTCGCGCCTTACGCTCCGCAACATCACGGGCCGCGCACGGCATCTTTCGCTAACCGCTTATGCGGAATGGGTGCTTGGCCCGTCGCGGACGGCTTCGGCGCCGTTCGTCATGACCGAAATCGATCCCGAAACCGGCGCGATGTTCGCCCGCAATCCGTGGAATCCGGCGTTTGGATCACGCGTCGCCTTCGTCGATTTGGCCGGCCGCCAGACCGGCTGGACCGGCGATCGGCGGGAGTTCATCGGCCGCAATGGAACGCTCGCGAGCCCGGCGGCGCTCATCGGCATGGCGCCGCTCTCGAACACCGTCGGCGCCGGTCTCGATCCCTGCGGTGTGCTGCGGACCACCGTCGAACTACCCCCCAATGGCAGCGTTGAGATCGTTTTCTTCCTCGGTGAAGCGGCAAGCGTTGATGCCGCGCGGAGCCTGATCGCGCGCTACCGCGCTGCCGATCTCGATACGGTGTGGGCGGCGGTTGCGCGCTCCTGGGACGATGTCCTCGGCGCCGTTCAGGTGAAGACGCCGGAGCGGTCGATGGACATCATGCTTAATGGCTGGCTCCTCTACCAGACCCTCGCGTGCCGGCTCTGGGTCCGCTCCGCGTTCTACCAGGCAAGCGGCGCCTACGGCTTTCGCGATCAGCTCCAGGACGGAATGGCGCTCGCCACCGCGTGCGGGGCGCTGACGCGCGATCATTTGCTACGCGCGGCGGCACGACAATTCGTCGAGGGCGATGTTCAGCATTGGTGGCTGCCGCATTCCGGCCAGGGCGTGCGCACACGGATCTCCGACGATCGCGTCTGGCTCGCCTATGCCGTCGCGCATTATGTCGAGACGGTGGGAGATGCTGGCGTTCTCGACGAGGTTGTCCCCTTCCTGGAGGGACAAAAACTGGCCGCGGGCGAGCATGACAGCTTCTTTCAGCCGACCATCTCCGACGAAACCGCGGCTTTGTTCGAACACTGCGCCCGCGCGCTCGACCATAGCCTGGCACTCGGCGGTCACGGTTTGCCGCTGATCGGCACCGGCGATTGGAACGACGGCATGAATCGCGTCGGCAACGCGGGAAAAGGCGAGAGCGTCTGGCTCGGCTGGTTCCTGCACGCCACGCTCACTGCCTTCGCTCCCCTTGCCACGGCGCGCGGCGATACGGTGCGTGCCGCGACATGGCGCGCGCACGCTGCGGTGTTGCGGGCATCGCTGGAGCGCGAGGCCTGGGACGGTGAATGGTATCGGCGCGGCTGGTTCGACGACGGCACGCCGCTCGGCTCTGCAACAAGCACGGAATGTCGCATCGATGCCATCGCCCAGTCCTGGGCCGCGATTTCAGGCGCCGCGGACCGGGCGCGCGCGGCGCGATCCATGGCGGCAGTGGAGCAGGAATTGATCCGCCCCAAGGACGGGCTGGCGGTTCTGTTCACACCGCCCTTCGACAAGACGCCGCTCGATCCCGGCTATATCAAGGGCTATCCGCCCGGCATCCGCGAAAATGGTGGCCAATACACCCATGCCGCCCTGTGGTCGGTGATGGCATTCGCGGTACTCGGCGAGGGCGACAAGGCGGCCGGACTGTTCGCGCTGCTCAACCCCATCAATCACGCCCGGACCAGCGCTGACATGCACCGCTACAAGGTCGAGCCCTATGTTGTCGCCGCCGATGTTTACGCAGCGCCACCCCATGTCGGGCGCGGCGGCTGGACCTGGTACACGGGCTCGGCCGGATGGATGCAGCGCGCCGGGGTGGAAAGCATACTCGGGCTGCTGCTACGGGGCGAGTTCTTGTTCCTCGATCCGTGCATCCCGGGGACGTGGCCGGGCTTCGAGATAGCGTTACGCCACGGCGCGACACGATACAATATCCGGGTGGAAAATCCTGATGGCGATGGACGCGGCATCGCCTTCGCCGCCATCGATGGCACGGTCATCGTCGAGCGGCCGTTGCGTCTTCGGCTGACGGATGACCAGAGCACGCATCAGCTAAAGGTTAGGCTGGGGTATATAACTTGAGACTTAATTTGACAGATGGTGCTGGATGCTTGGTCCGGGAGAAGTGTCGGCGGTGTTCAGGTGGCCAGGGATTTTCCAAGCGATGGGAAAGCTGTCAAGGAAGGTCAGCATTGGGCCAAGTCCACCCGGCGAGATGGCGTTGAACAGTCTTGGGCACAAGGCGGCGGCTCATCCGACGGCTGCCCGCAGCCGCCGGCCAGCGTCCATGATCTAGATCAAAGACCATAAATTTTGGCGCAATTATATTTCATTTTGGGCGGCCTGTAGTTTCAAGAAAAACTCCGCCCGATTATCCTCATATCAAGGGAGAATACCATGAATTGGGTAAAACCGGATTGGTGCGATCTTCGATTGGGTTTCGAGGTGACAGCCTACGTCTACGTTCGCTGATCACCCACTAGAGGAAAGGGGACCGGAAGGCCCCTTTCCTGAGAGGAAGTCGTCCGTGAATAATAACGTCGGTTTGCAACGTACAGACATAGTGGAGATTGACCCCACATTTCTGTTCCGCTGGGAGGAGCCGCAACGGGCTTACGTGCTGCTTTATCCTGAAGGCCTGGTGAAGTTGAATTCCACCGCCGGGGAGATCTTGGCCGTGGTCGCGCAGACCGTTGCAGTTGGGGACCTCCTCGACAATTTTATTGCGAAATACAACAATCCGGATATCGCAGACGATATCCTCACGTTTCTGGAGGCGTCCAATGAGCGCGGCTGGGTCAGAATCAAGCGTTAGCGCGCCGGTCAAGGTCGATGGCGAAGGGCTGCCACTATGGCTGCTGTTGGAACTGACCTATCGATGCCCGCTAAAATGCCCGTGGTGCAATAACCCACTGGATTTTGACCGTTATCGTAATGAACTTACGACGGAGGAATGGGTCGACGTGCTGCGCCAGGGTCGGGAACTCGGCGCGCTCCAGCTTGGCTTCTCTGGTGGCGAACCTATGCAGCGACGCGATTTGGAAGAACTTGTCGGCGAGGCGACGCGCCTGGGCTACTACACCAACCTCATCACATCGGGGATGGGGTTGAACGAGCAACGGCTGGCGGCACTGCAACGGGCCGGACTGAAGCAAGTCCAACTGAGCTTGCAGGCGTGCGACGCGGAGCTAAATAATCGTCTTGTCGGCGCCGATGCGTATGCGCATAAGATCGCTGCGGCGCGGGCCATCAAGGCACGCGGATTTCCCATGGTTCTGAACGTTCCCGTCAGTCGTTACAATATCGAGCAGGCGCCGGCCCTGCTGGAGCTGGCGGAGGAGCTTGGAATTGAGTACGTTGAGTTTGCCAACCTTCAATACTACAACTGGGCTTTACTCAATAGATCTGACTTGCTCCCGACGCGGGAGCAGCTCAGTGTAGCCGAAGCGGTTGTCGCGGAAACGCGCGCCCGTCTCGGGCGTCGTATGACGATTTATTTTGTCATAACCGATTACTATGCTGAGCGCCCCAAAGCTTGCATGAAAGGCTGGGGAAACATCCACCTCACCATTGCCCCCGATGGCGTCGCCTTGCCCTGCCAGGAGGCCCGCGTGATCGAAGGGTTGAAATTCCCGAATGTGCGCGACCATGATCTCGGCTGGATCTGGCATGAGTCTCCAGTCTTCCAGAAATTTCGCGGTGAGAGCTGGATGCAGGAGCCGTGTCGCTCTTGCCCCGAACGAGGGCACGACTATGGCGGTTGCCGCTGCCAAGCCTTCCTGCTGAACGGTGACGCCGCCAGTACCGACCCTGTATGCGGGAAGTCTCCCAATCATCATCTCATTGAGGAAGCAGTCGCCGCTGCCATGGCAGGCCGGCCTCAGAACCGATTGATCATGCGCCAGCGCGGCCTCAACGTGGCATAGGAGATCACAATGCTGCCGCATGACAGTTTTGTTGGAACACTGCTGGCGGGGGTTGTGCTCACCTTTGCTTTGGTGATGATCGCGCGTGCCTTGACATCATGGAGCCTGTAGCGCGTGGAGCTGCTGTTTCATGGACTTGATGGCTACCGACCCGTTGCTGCGCTTTGTCCATATTTCGGCTATCATCGTTTGGATGGGTCACAACTGGGCAAACGTGATTTCGCGACCTCGCTATCGGCGTATCTTGCCCGAAGATCCGCCGGAAGCGGTGCGAGCGGTATTCGTCGCGGCAGCTCGGCGCGAGCACGGCGTGTTCCGCTACGCATCGCTCATCGCGCTTGCTACCGGCATGCTAATGCTTCTCGATCGCGGTGAGTTGGGCGATGCGCTGAGGCTTCATGGGCCGAGCGCGCCGATCGGTATCGGCGTCTGGCTTGGCTTGGCCATGGTTGCAAATCTCTGGTTCGTACTGTGGCCTCACCAGAAGAAGGTGCTAGGTTTCGTTGCGGCGCCCACCGACGAAAGGCTGCACTGCACACGGATCACCTTCCTGTCCTCGCGCACCAATACGATCCTCTCGATCCCGGCGAT
The DNA here is from genome assembly GCA_021841985.1 of Pseudomonadota bacterium. The sequence goes on from JAKCCP010000241.1 coordinate 29,512, forward strand.
TTTCTTCATGGTGATGGGAGCCCATGGCGCCGCGCTCTTCTGAGGCGCGCCGCGTGATCAGCTTTGCCGGTGGTCCCTCCGTCCTGCCGCCGGAAGTGCTGAACGAGATCGGGCAGGCGATCGGTGAATGGGGCGGAACCGGGCAGTCAGTTCTGGAGCTGCCCTTTGGTGGCAATGAATATTCCACTATCCACGGCGAATTCGAGGCCGATCTGCGGGCTCTGCTGGCGTTGCCACAAGAGTATCGCGTGCTCGTTCTGCAAGGCGGGGCTTTCGCCCAATTCCGCCTGGTGCCGCTTAATCTGCTGCGTCCGAGCGATCGTGCGGCGTACGTGGAGACGGGCTATTGGTCGGCTCGGGCGATCGCCGAGGCCAGCCATGTCTGTCACGTAGCGATCGCCGCCCATGAACGCCACGCCATCCCACCCGTGGAAACCTGGCATATTCCGCGCGGGGCGGTGTATTGCCACGTCACCGGCAATGAAACAGCGGATGGGGTTCAGTTCCACGAATTTCCCGCCATGGGCAACGTACCGCTCGTGGCCGACTTGACGGCGGATCTGCTCACCGGTCCGATCGAGATTCGTCATTTTGGGCTGATCTACGCCAGCGCACAGAAGAACTTGGGTGCTGCGGGGCTCACGATCGTGATTATACGCGAGGATCTGCTTGGCCGAGGCCGCGCGGAGATTCCGGCACCCCTCAACTATACTCTTCAGGCCCGCACTGGCAGCCGGGTGAATACCCCGCCGATTTTCGCTGTGTACGTGGCTGGGCGGATGCTTAGATGGCTGCGCAGTCAGGGCGGCCTTGCTGGGGCCGCGGCGCGTCGTCAGCGGCGCAGCGAGATGCTCTATCGCGTGATCGATGAACGTGACCTCTATAGCTGCCCAGTGCATCCGCCAGATCGATCGCATGTAAGCGTCTGCTTTCATCTGCCGAATGCGGCGCTCGAAACGGCATTCCTGGCCGGGGCCCGCCACCGTGGCCTGCTCCACCTGGAGGGGCATCCGGCAAACGGCGGAATTCGTGCCTGCCTCTACAACGCGATGCCGGAAGCCGATGTCGCGGTACTCGCGGATTTCATGACGGAATTTGCTGACACGAATGCGCAGGCACGCCGGAGATGACGCATGTAGCTCCCCTCGTCCGTTGTGCAGCGGCTCGCTTCGCACTCCGTGTTGCAGCGCGCGTTGTCCAGCCGCGGCCGCCACCCGTGCTCCCCGTATCGGTGATGGGGTTGCACTTCATCAATCCGCTCGGCCTTGCCGCGGGCTTCGACCGCGACGGATCGATCCTCACGCCACTCGCGTTAAGTGGTTTCGGCTTTATCGAAATTGGGACGATTCGAACAATTGCGCAGCTACAGCGCGCTCTATTCAACGTCCGTCGGCACCGTCGCCATGCCTTGATCGGCATCAATCTCGCGAGCACCGTCGATGGGGTTGAGCCCGACTCGGTTGATTTGTGTTGCGCCCTGATGCGGGCCGCCTGGTTTGCCACCGATTACCTGGTGGCAAACCTGTCCGGACCGCGTGGCGCGCCGGGCTCGGCGGTGTCGTTGACGTCTCGCGTGGCGCTTCTCTGCGCGCGGCACGCGGCATTGGCGAGCGAGGTCGGGTCGCGTACGCCTCTGGTGGTGAAACTTGCGCTCAACCTCGTGCCAGCCCGCGATTTGCCTTGCCTGCGCGCGAGCGGGGTGGACGCGGTGATCGGCGTGTCGGCGGACACCGACCTCATCGCCCGTGTCGCCCGTGCCCTGGCGCCGCTGCCGTTGATTTCCGTAGGCGGGATCAGGGGCAGTGACGATGTCGTGGCCCGCATCGCGGCGGGCGCGGCACTGGTGCAGGTCCACACGGCCTTCTGCCGCGGCGGGCCGTTCTTTCCTCGGCGCGTGCTGACCGAACTGGCCAAAAATGAGACAGCCAGGCCAGGCGTTGGCGCAGCCCAGGCGCCTCGGCTTCGCCCCATGAGGATGCCCTCAGCAGGCGGGTGAAGATGAACGCCGGGATCGTGCTGACCGCGTTGCTCACGATGTCCGCGCTGCTGCAGTTTTGGTTGGCGGCGCGCCAGTTTCGCTATCTCCAGCGCCTCGCCGAACGACGCCTACGGGAGGCCGGAAGAGCGCGCGTGGCCTTCGCCTTTAGTGCTACGGCTCTTGAATTCATGCTGACCTTGGGACTGACGTTGGGTGGCGGAATCGCCTACCTCGACGGCTTCTGGCATGACCGTCCAGCCGGTGCCGCCGGGCTCGTCGCCTCCGTCGTCCTGGCGTCCGTGCTGCTGCATGTCGCCCTGCGAATCGCCCACGCGCGCATCGTCGAGGCCTCTCTCGACGTGGCTCGCTTTTCCTTGAAGGAACTCCTGGCCCGAGCAAGCCGGCCCATACTGCCAATAATTATCGTCGCCGCCGCCGCAGGCCAGGCGCTGGCATGGCTGATGATGACGGCTCCCTCCACTTGGTGGCTCTGGGCCACGCTGCTCTGGACCGCTGGACTGATCGCCAGGGTGTGGCTGATTTCCGATCAGCCGGGAGGGGGTTTGGGGATGCCACTTCTCCCCTCATCCCAGCCGCTGACCGACCCTCGACTCGCGCCGCGTCTGGCCGCCGCGCTGGCACGATATGGCCTCGCGGGAAGCGAGATTCGCATCACCGTTAGCCCGCCCGGCGCGCTACGGGCCAATGCACGGCTGGCCGGGACCGGGCGGTCGCGGCATGTCGAACTGTCCGATACCTTGCTTTATTTGCTGACCCCGGCGGAGGTCGAGGCGGTGCTGGCGCACGAGGCCGGCCACTGGCGTTGCCGCCATGTCATCCGCGACCTGGCCAATCGAGCGTTACTCAGTATGGCCGGCTTCGGAGCGCTCGCGCTGGCCATGCATCATCCCTGGATTTTAAGGGAGATGGCCATTCCAGATACGTCACCTGCCGCCTGGCTGGCGGCGGCCGTGGCGCTGGCGCCGCTGGCAGCGGTTCTGGCGACACCACTGCGAGCGCATTGGCGCCGACAAATGGAATATGAAGCCGATGCCTTTGCCGCCACCCATGCCGACAAGCAGGCTCTCATGCGCGCCCTCGAAAAGCTCGACGCGAGCAACGCAACGGACCGTGCCGCGGATCCGATTTATGCCCGTTTCTATCATTTTCATCCAAGCCAAACGGATCGACGCCGCCGCCTCGATACTATGCCTATACGTGAATGATGCCGAAGGACTACATCGCGGGACTGCTGCAAGATTGGCGGTAGCGGGGGTGAGTGGGTGTGTACAAATCAGAACTTGATCTGACAGACAGTGTTGGATATTTGGCGCCGATGGGTGTGTTTGTCGTGTTCAGGTGGCCATGGATTTTTCCTTAGCGA